>CAYRMU010000009.1:0-25995 GCA_964425655.1 uncultured Candidatus Saccharibacteria bacterium
TTGTCTTGCAGTACTGGTACTTTTACGCGATGAATAATTGGAGGGAGCAGGGTGGGCGCAATAACCACGAAGGCGACTGGGAATCAGTTTTTGTTTATTTAGATAAAAGTAATAAAATCCCTAAATACGTTGCTGTTTCAGCACATTTAAATGATGGTGACTCAAGATTCAACTTAATTCAGTACGATTCAGTTAGGCGAGAGTGGGTATCTGAAAATTTAGATTTCATTGATCAAAAATTCATTAACTATGTGTCATTAGGTTCGCATGCAGGGTATTCAAATAATGGGGACGACGGATTGCATCGGGTCGATAGCTTAGCTTATGATGTCACATCTTCATTGGGTGAAAGAATTACGAGTTTAAATATTAAAGAAATTAGCTTGCTACAAGACTCTTGGGAATCTTTATATGCCGGCAAGTGGGGCTCTGATGGGGTGAATTTTGGAGAAGATGGTCCTCAGGGTCCGTATTATAACAATGTCAGTGGCACCTTGCGTTTCCATGAGCCTATTAAGTGGGCAGGTATAGATACAGTTTCAGAACTGGTAACAGGAACACAAACTAATACATTACGTTTTAGTGCAGCTGATGTCGTAATGAAGTTTAAGGAATTACTGACTGTGGGTACCAAAGTCTCAGCGTCACTCTATAGAGAAGTAGTTACCTTTGGTAATAATATTGAGCAGATTAATTTCCTTCCACGCTTTTGGGAACTTAGAACAAGTCTACCAAATGAGTCTTTTGAAGTAGATGTAACCGTACCGTACGACAAAGCTTTCTTGTCGTCGCTTGGGGTTGAAGAACAGTGGATGTCAGCCTACTATTTCAACAAAAATACTAATCTTTGGGAAATAGTGCCGACCAAGGTGAATTCAGATACTTCAACAGTTACATTTACCACCAATCATTTTTCTCGCTATGCTCTCGGTTCACCAGTTTTGACTCAGGTTGCCACGAGTACACTGAAGGTTGATATGCGTCCTGGTCGCTTCAATCAAGTGCTTGATGTGCGTGACTACGTGCTAACACTTACGAACATTAGTGCCACTACACTTGCTGGAAGACTTCGTTTAGTCGCTGAAGATATAAGTTTACCCGGAACGTTACTTGCAACCATGACAGGTACAGATGCATTTGCAAATCCATATTTTGACTTTGTTTTGGTAGAGCCACTCCTTCCTGGTCAGCTAATTTCAATGCCTCTGGTCTTTAGACTACCAACTGAGGTTAAGTCGAATGTAAGGGCAAATCCTCAAGCTAAGAAACCTAATCCTATTGAAAAGAAACTTGATTTTAAGCTAAAAATTTTGCAGCTTTTCTAAATAAAACTACCCAAATAAATAATTGACATTAGTGTTCCTAGTATGAAATTAAGTAAGACAAATAATGGGTAACTCAATGATGTGGGGTTTGAGGTAAAAGTCTTTCTGATTAGTGTAGCTTGTATAAGTATATAAAGAAGAATTCCAAGCCAGGAACCATAGGTCCCAATTACTTTATATCCTACTAAAAAATATAATGTTGAGCCAAGCGACAGTAAAAAGTCTCCAATAATTCTAAGTGGATTAAGTGCATTTGGATTATAAAAAGCCCAGAAGTAAAAAAATACACTCCAAGCCAACATCAAACTATACATAACTACCCAGAAGTGGCGGGTACGATAGAAGGGAATGTTTTCCATATACGTATATAGTAGCAAAAGGTCAATTTCGATGGTGGACGTTATGCACCGCTAGAACATTACTATCATGAATGAGCGGGTGACATTAGAGAGTTCAATGAAATAATCTAGGTCTTCTTGGTGTAAAGACAAATACTTGATTAAATTCTCAAATATTAAATGAGAGTATATTTGAAAAAGCTGAACTTTGATATTGAAGTACCAGTCTCTACTAGGTGAGACCACCCAAGAAAAAAAGTAACATTACCATTCCAGCGAAATAGTTGAATATAAAAAGCGCTGGGTATCTGAGTAAAACATTAGTGTTTCTCATGGTTTTTGACAAAAGGTATAACTGAGATGAGAAATAAATAAGTATTCCAATAAGCGCTCCAATTTGATCAAAGAAAACTCTTCCCCACATTCCCCAAAAACTCCCTCCCAAACTCATAGCAAGTTCGTTTACGGTTCTTAATGCAGGATGCTCAATTGAAAAAGAAAAAACTGAGAAGTAAAAAAATACACTCCAAGCCAACATCAAACTATAAATAACTACCCAGAAGTGGCGTGTGCGATAGAAGGGAATGTTTTCCATATACATATATAGTAGCAAAGGGTCAATTTCGATGGTGGACGTTACGCACCACACAAAAAGCCACCCAAAGATCTCCAGGTGGCGTTCTCGTTTCCAAAGCTACCACGTACCGGTATTCTCTCGGCTCTGCCATGGTTCTTGTGGTGGCAGGGCTTCACCCGACTGGAGGATTTCTATTGAGATACCTTCGGGGGATTTAAAGAAGGCCATGCGACCGTCGCGCGGTGGGCGATTGATGACGACGCCTGCCGCTTCAAGCTTGGCGCAGTAATCGTAGATGTTAGGCACCTCGTAGGCGAGGTGGCCGAAGTTGCGGCCGCCGGTGTAGGTCTCAATGCTGCCGTCTTCATTTGGCCAGTTGTAGGTGAGCTCTAAAAGAGGAGCTTTAGTGGCGGTAGCCATGGCTACATCGTCAGGAGCGGCTAAAAAGACGTTGGTGAAGCGGCCGGTCTCACTCTCGTAGTGGCGTACTTCAACAAGACCAACAATGTCGCAGTAAAACGCCAACGCTACTTCCAGATCGGTGACGCGCACCATAGTGTGAAGGTATTTCATGGGGGACAGTATAGCATAGGGGGAATTGTTGCTTTTTATCGTAAATGTTGTATAATAATCGACGGTACCGATCATTCACAAAAGGACAGAAAATACATGGCAAAAAGAGCCGCTAGCACCACCACTCGGCCGTATTGGGCGTCGAAGAAAAACGCCCAGACGGCACCGATAACCTTCAACCGTAAGTTGGGAGATGCTACCAAGATTCACAGTTTGGCTGAGTTGCAGCAGCTCGAAGAGCTGCTCATTAAGGCCTTCCGGCGGATTTCGCTGGCCGGTGATTTCACGCTTGTCTTCGTCGCCAAGGAAAAGGGGAGTTCCGATTCGAAAGGACTGACCCTCTTCGGGGTGACCAAAAACAGTGTGAACGTCGCCTTCCAACCGGGCAGCAACGATACCCGTTTTTCGTACGGTATCCCGCTGCCGAGTGCCGATATGGCCATTGATGTTCATAAGCACCTCGATGAGGTGTTGAAGCAGCCGGCGCCGGAAAGTGATGTCAAACGACCAGCACTCGCATTGGTCCCCAAAGTTCCGGAAGTCGATGTGGCTCCAGAACCGGTTGCGGCCAAAGCTCGCGTGCAGGTACGTGTAGCAGAGGTTGAAGCAGCTGGTGAGCTTATCATGGTTGAGTTCGACGCATCGCTTGACGGTACGACGCCGTTTGATGACTTGAAAAACCAGTTGCTGGCCGTCTTGGCTCGCTATGGGTCCGAAGGGCTCTTTACGGTCAAGAAGGGTGAAGCTTCAAATGCATATACTGCTAGTTCCGTTGGTTTGGAATGGTGTATGTTGCAGCCCGGCGCAGCCGGGATTGGCTTCTGGTTTCGTGAGTCTACGACGGCTTCGTGGCACAAGTATGCGCTCCTCCCCGATGCAGTCTTCGACCTTGAGTCGTTTGCTGCGGAAGTGGCACCGCAGAAATCTGCTCCGGTCGCTTCCAAAGTAAAAGGTATTCTGCACCATGAAGCGCCACGGGCGTCTATCATGGACTACGCAGACGATGTCGATCTCTATACCAAGTTCATGACCCGCATGGCAGAAGAAATGCAGCGGGGCAGTGTGCAAGTAATGCCGAGTAAGGAGATGACCCGCATCTTTACCGAAGTGGTTGGTGCGGAGCATAGCCCGGTCAATATCGGGCGTATCATGACTCGCTGGGTTGAGCAGTCATGGTTGCGGCGGTTTAAGAGGAACCAGTCGTCAGGCAACTACAACTACAGCTTGGGGCTTAAGGCATCTGAAGTGTTGCCAGAAAACCTCCAGGGCTTGGCGCCGAAGCGTGTGGCACCTCCGACTCCTAAAGCACCTCGTTTGGTGCGGGAGCCGATGGTAAAACCCGCTGCTCCTGTGGCTCCGGCGCCGTCTGCGGTTGTGGTGAAAGCACCGGTGCATTCGGTCATCAGCAGTAATGCGGTGGCCGATGCGCTGGAAGAACTGACACTGCAAGAGCGGAAGATTGCCGATGCCAAAGCGATGCTCAGTCAGTTCGTTGAACTGTCCGGGCAGGTGAAAGCGCTTGATGCAGACCTTACTTCTATTGAGGACAAGATCAAGGCGCTGCTTGAAGAGGAAAAAACCCTTCGCCAGCAGCGCGATGCACTTGCAGAGCAGCTTCCGTCGCAGGAAGTGATTGCTCGATTGATGCAGTCCTTGCGTTCCTAAGGAGTCCAGCCCCGTTGCTTTTAGCAGCGGGGCTTTTTTCTTTTCTTCGTACTATTTGATTTTTAATATTTGCTATCGTAACGGTATACTTACTCTGTTATCAATGTATGTTTCAAAAATGGTATGTTGAAAGTAGGGAAAAAGGCACCAGCTTTTAAGCTTGTCGACCAAGACGGTGTATTCCATACACTGAAAGCACAAATGGGGAAGTGGACTCTCATATACTTTTATCCAAAAGACGATACACCCGGCTGCACGAAAGAGGCGTGTGCTATCGCAGACGTCTATAAGGACTTCAAGCGTATGGGGGTGACCGTGTTTGGGGTGAGTAAGGATGCACCGAAATCACATAAGAAATTTGCGACTAAGTACAATTTGCCGTTCACCCTTCTTTCCGATGAAGCCATGGAGATGATGACGAAGTACGGCGCGTTTAAAGAAAAGAGTATGTTTGGTAAGCCGGTGCGGGGCACGGTGCGTATGTCGTACCTCATCAACCCTGAGGGATTGATTGCTAAAGTCTACCCAGAGGTGGATCCAGCTAATCATGCCCTTGAGCTTTTGAAGGACCTGAAGCAGTTTAAGAAAGAGGAGAAGAAAGCGCTAGTCTAGCAGGCCGCTGTATCGATTATGCACTACCCGCAACTCTGCAGTTGCGGGTTCATAGCAATTGTAATCATTGTATACGCAGACAGATCAAAGTTTTCAAGGTGGGAGTAACTAGTAAAGTGACCATGCATGATCATGGTACTTAAATGTCGGGGGTAACAAAAATCGCCCCTCTGTGAGATGGCCGGACGGGGGTACCGTCCGGCCATGTACTTAGGCAGCGATTGACTTCGGCTTTTGTTTACGTGAAGTGGTCAATGAACGAAGGAGCTTCAGCACGGCCCCTTTGTGCTCGGGAGGAATCTCCGCAAGCAGCTTAATCGCCTCAACGGTTTCTCGGTCCAATGGCGCAAATCCGGTCGTGCTTTCGTCACGACCAGTTGTCTCTTTGAAGTAGTCGAGAGTGACGCAGAGTACATTGGCGATACAAAACAGGCGAGAGGCTGAGACGCGGTTGGTTCCGTTCTCGTACTTGAGTATCTGCTGTGGGGATACAGCCACCAATTTAGCTAACTCGGAGACACTCATACCTAGTACACGTCGACGAGTCTTGATGCGCTCACCAATGCGTACTTCACGCTGCTCGATGTTTTGCCTCATTGGGCTACCTCTTTTTGTGCTCGAAACGGCCGTTATTAAAGCACACTTAATATAATAATCAAGGATACTGTGTGGCCCGTCTCTTGGTGGACGAAGTCATCGAACCTAGATTGAAACATTGCAAGAGGCGGGGCAGTAGATAAGTGTGTACGTATAAAAAAGGTGGTTTGCCGGGCAAACCACCGAGTACCCCGTTAGGAGTTTGAACGTTTGTATGCAGCCCTGAAGCCACGACGGAAGGCTGATGCTTCAGCCCGGTGGACATTGCTCCTGGTGTCTGGTTTTGGGTCACCTGACTCGGCCATGGCATATCCTTTCGCGCGGGCAATACTGAGCACGCGTCTCTGGTGTGCCCATCGTCCTTGTTCAACATACTTTTTGACAGCCTTAATCAAGGTAGCACTCCTGTATTTATTTTGGGGAGGCATACTATGCCGTACCGAACAAAAATTTGCAAGGCTCGCAATAAACACTTCGTTGGTATGTGGTAGAAGGGTCACCACTATTTTCTAGTAATAAAGATGTCTCTGTGGTCACGAGTTACTAACTATAATTGTTCGCTACGCTCCAATTCTAGTAAGTACTCTCGACCCACGGAGCACTCGACCCCTACTGGGTCAGTACCCCAATTGGCTATTTTATTTCGCCTTGCTCATAAACTAGCTCAATCGGGTTTCGGTTCTAGTGAACTTTTCCGATTCGATACTTTTAATGAGTTGTGGCCGCCAGGTTACATATTTCTTGTTTTTGCCCAAAGCGAACATTATAATTGTTTTATGAACATACTCGTAAAAGTTGGCTTAACAAGGTTGTTATTTGCAAGTGGCATTGCAGATAAACAGTGGTTTAGATTACTTTTAGGTTTTGGGATTCTACTCGCCGTGATTTACGTCATGATTTTAATGGTTGTACATGAAATGCGGCCGGATCCACATGAGGTGCTCATTAAAGAAAACCAAATTTTCATACTGTCTTCTGATAAATCAAAATTTCCACTCTTTGGTGAGGATGACCAATGGTACTATTTTATTTACCCAGCGTTACACTATAAAACGAGGAAAAATAGTTCATGTGCGGAATTTGTACCGCATGTGCGAGAAACTTGGTGTGGTAATGAGAAGTTTTTACCCACATGTAATCCAGGGGTAACTGATTGTTTTGTTCGTTACTAATGTCATGAGCAGGACAACAACACCGCACAGTTTCTGGTGGCTGTCGGTGTCTCCGGGGTCACGATAAAACTATCTCCCAGAAAGTTTTATCTAAGCATAATCATGCGCTTCGCTTTGATTCTGCTAAGTACTCTCGACCCGCCCACGGAGAACTCGAAACTTACAGTTTCAGTACACCTTGTCAGTATTTTATTTCCTCCGTCATAAAATACTAGGCAAGGTCTTCGATTCTCCCGTGAACAGTCTCCCAGATTTACATAGGTAGAGGGTCTCTGTGGTCACGAGTTACTAAGTAAAATTTTTCGTAAACTCAAATTTTACTAAGTACTCGCGACCCCGACTCGACTGTTGCTACGCAACATGTCTCCGTCTGTCACACGAGCCGTGGCCAAAGCAGTTTGGCCACTAAAATAAAGCCACCACTTCTAGAGAAGTGGTGGCTTTATTTTGCTCGTGTGACCCCACGGAGAATCGAACTCCGATTTAAGGCTTGAAAAGCCTCCGTCCTAACCGTTAGACGATGGGGCCGTATGGAACATCGTGACGTTCGGCACCATCGTCGGTGACGAGGGGTGTGCAGTCCCTGTAAGGGAGCTATACGCCGGAACGTGCGCACCATAGTACCAAAAAAGCAAAAAAAAGCTAGTACCCTCAAAGCCATTTGGGTAAAAGATTGTTATACTGCTCACCATATGGATAAAACAGCGCAGCGTATTTTAGAAGAGATTGCAGAAGAACGAGCGGAGCTTAAAGTGAGTGCGCTACTAACCGCACTTACCTTGCTCGGACTCCTGGTGGCCCTGGTGACCGGCTGGCTGGCTGGACCAGCATTCGTAGTCACCGCGGCCTACATCGTAACCTACTTGGCAGGAGGGTTCAGGGCGGCTAAAGAAGCAATAGCTGAGCTCTTTCACGGTTCGCTTGATATCAACCTGCTCATGGTCTTGGCAGCGCTCGCAGCGGCTGCGGTAGGTGAGGTGCGCGATGGTGCGATTCTCCTCCTCCTCTTTAGTTTGGCCGGTACCCTTGAAGGGTACGCGATGGGGAACACAAAGCGCTCAATCGCCGCTTTAATGGATCTTCGTCCTGATACAGCGCGCAGGCAAGCTCCTGACGGAACGCTCCAAGAAGTGTCGATAGATGACTTGGTAGTTGATGATGTAATTGTCGTTCGTCCGGGTGAGCGGATTGCTACCGATGGAGTAATCGTCAATGGTGCAGGGGCGATTGATCAGTCGTCAGTGACCGGTGAGTCAGTGCCGGTAGATAAAGAGCCGGGAGATCAGGTGTTTGCTGGGACGCTCAATCAAAACGTTGTTCTCACGATTCGCGTATCGACTCATGCGAGTCAATCAACATTGGCTCGTATGATTACGCTCGTCACCGAAGCCCAAGAGAAGCGTTCACCGAGTGAGCGGTTCAGTAACTGGTTTGGGCAACGGTACACCATTGCGGTGTTGGTTGGGAGCGTTGCTGCGCTTGGGGTTTTTCTTCTTCTCGGGACACCGTTTGAACTGGCAGCCTATAAAGCAGCGACACTCCTCGTGGTGGCGAGCCCGTGCGCAATTGTCATCAGTGTGCCGGCAGCGGTCCTGTCTGCCTTGGCAGTAGCAGCGCGCAATGGGGTGCTCTTTAAGGGTGGCGCGGCGCTCGAAGATTTTGGTAACGTGACGGCAATAGCATTTGATAAAACAGGCACCTTAACGATAGGGGCTATGGAAGTGGTCGAGGTACTTCCGTTTGGAGTTACCGAAAGCGAAGTGGTAGCCATTGCGCGAACTGTCGAAGAGCACTCAGATCATCCACTCGCAAAGAGTATCGTGGCGTACGCGCAAAAAGCTTCTATTGCTGCATATGCTGAAACGCGTACTGAGTCAGTTGCCGGCAAGGGGATTGTTACTGAATCAGCCGATGGAAAAACGTATTGGGCTGGTAACCGTGCGCTCCTGACACTGCGAGGTGTACCGCTTTCTCCTACCGTGGAGGAAGTGGTGACGACACTTGAGACAGCAGGGAAGACAACCATTATCATTGGTGCGGACACTGCGGTCATTGGGGTGATTGCGTTGGCGGACACGCTGCGGCCTTCAGCTGCGGCAGTAATCAAGGAGCTCCGTGCTCGGGGTGTGCATGAGATTCGTATGCTGACAGGCGATACCACAAAGGTTGCTGAAGCGATTGGTGCTACCGCCGGACTGCGACCAGAAGAAATTCATGGAGCGCTGCTCCCTGAAGATAAGGTTAACTTCGTGGCAAAACTTCGCGAAAAACACAAAGTTGCGTTTGTGGGTGATGGGGTAAATGATGCGGCGGCTCTTGCTACGTCACACGTGGGTGTAGCCATGGGGGTAGCGGGGAGTGATGTAGCTATTGAGGCGGCAGACGTCGCACTTCTTTCCGATGACTTAGAAAAGCTCGCGTTTACCTACACACTCTCTCGGCAGGCGAACCGCATTATTAAGCAGAACTTGGTCTTTGCCGTTGGTATCATGGCAGTGATGATTGTGGTGACTCTGGGCTGGCACTTGCCGCTGCCGCTCGGGGTAATCGGGCACGAAGGCGGAACCCTGTTGGTGGTTGCCAATAGTTTCCGGCTTTTGTTCATGAAATCAGCGTAGTGTGCTTTAGCAGTTATATCCATGCTTTTGCACCGGGTTATGAGGAGGTCAGTACACATACTTATAAACGCACTTATCCCCCGGTTTTCCCCAGAATGGCTTATCCTATGACTCTTTTGAGGGTATCAAAATAGCATTGACCAGAACTTGAAACATGGGAACATAGTACTAGGTTTGCGTGGTGGTGATTTGATACTCAGCTTGGGCAAAACCAAGCAGGGCACGCAGGCCAAAAGCTCTACGTTGTACACTAAAGGCGCCCTTGGGCGCCTTTAGTGTTTATCCCGAAAAGGCATTTGGAAGCCCGGTATATACCTCGTACACTGTATGACAATTATGCATAATTTAGACCAGGTAACACTCGTCGGTATTGATTGTGTCGATTTTTCTCGGTTGCAGTTGGCGGCCGATATTTCCTCTGCGGAAATTTCATTTGGAGCAGTGAAGCTCCTAACGTCTGAAGCTACCGATGATCCTCGCGCCATCAGTATTCCTGCATTAACAAGCATCGACGCATACTCGCAGTTTTGCCTCCGCGAACTTCATCACTACATTGAGACACCATACGCCCTCATCATTCAGTACGACGGATTTGTTCTCAATCCTGCTGCGTGGGATGATTCGTTTCTTTTGTACGATTACCTCGGGGCACCCGCGGTAACGGGCGCCATGGCATACGGTCGCGGTATGGTGCCACAGCCTGAGATAGGGAAGCTGGTGGTAGGGAATGGCGGCTTCTCTTTGCGGAGTCTAAAGCTGCTTAAGATGACCGCAAAGTTGATCGACGAGGGGTCATTCAACCCTGCGGGTCCTGAGGATTGGGTTCAGTGCTACACCAATCGCGCCCTCCTCGAATCTCACGGTATTACCTTTGCACCAACCGACATTGCTGACACATTTTCGTTTGAGGGAAGAAGTAAGGACTACCATACGTGGCAGAACTCGTTCGGTTATCATAGCCTTCGCTGGACCAATATTAGCGCCTGGCTTACCGCGCATCCTGAGTACGATGGAAAAATCATCAACCAGGTTCGGATAGATGAATTAGACTAAAAAACTGAGCGCAGGCGCGCTCAGTTTTTTTACGTTTACCGTGTCTTCAGATTCACGTAGATATCTTCGAGTGCTTTTACCGCGTCACCCGCAGAGATGTTGTTTTGGTGGTACTTGATGTTGGTGCAGTCGCCAGCGGCCCAGATGCCGTGTGTGGTGGTCTGCTGTGTCCATGGGTCAATTTTGACGCGCTTATACTCATCGAGTTCAACGGCAGCCGCAGCGAAGTCGGTGTTCGGAATCATGCCGATTTCAATGAAGATACCACCAACTGAAAGCGTGTGCTCAGTACCAGTTGTCGAATCCTTATAGGTGAGGCCGTTAACAAATTTGTCACCCTGTACACTCACAATCTCAGTATTGAGAACGCCGGTCATATTTTCGTGGGCGAGCACTTTCTCAACCGTCACCGGATCAGCTTTGTAGTGGTCACCACGCTGGAGGAGGGTAACAGTCTTGGCGTATGCAAGCAGCTGTGCGGCAGTCTCAAAGCCCGCGTTGCCACCGCCGATGACGACGACGTCTTGTCCGGCAAAGAGAGGGCCGTCACAGGTGGCGCAGTAGGTGAGGCCCTTGTGCTCGAACTCCGCAGCGCCAGGTACAGTTAGTGGACGACGGTTAGAACCCGTCGCAATGAGAATCGCTAGACTCTCTGCGGCAGAACCATCACTGAAGTGCGTCTTAAACCCACCATCAATTTTTTCGATATTCACCGCTTTAGCCCCAGCTTGTATGGTGACGTATTGCCCGGCGTAGGCACGGAGGTGTCCCTCGAGGTCTTTGGCAAGCTGCGCGCCAGAAATAGCAGTGGTACCAATCCAGTTGTGAATCTCCGGTGAGACAATACTCTGACCACCCCAGTCAGTTGTTGCAAAGAGGGTATTGAGTTGTTTGCGGGATGCGTAGACACCAGCAGCTGTGCCAGCTGGTCCTCCACCGATAATCACAAGGTCGTACATAGTGTGTCGTAGTTACTGAAAATTCATTTAATATTTTGTACCCACCAGAATACCATAACCGACTCGACAAGTATACCCTATAGGGTATACTAGCAACACTCATTTTACGTATATGCAATCATTCTTCAATACACTCAAGTCGTTCGGCTTCTTTCAGTATGGACTTGTTATTCCTGGTTTAGTTATTCACGGTAAACCGGCACCGTATCCCGTTTTAAATGAGCGGGCGATTCGAGCGGGTGCCGGGATTATGTTCGTCTTGGGGTTCTTCGCCTTTTTTAACGCGTTCTATCTTCGAGACTTCTTCTATATACAAATATTTGTACTGGTATTCTTCTTTGATTTCTTTATGAAAGTTGTTGTTGGTACAAAGTTCTCACCAGTGTCTCGCTTGGCTTCGTGGATTGTTCGGTACCAAGCGCCTGAGTATGTTGGAGCAGTGCAGAAGCGGTTTGCATGGAGTATTGGTTTGTTGCTATCTGGGACGATGCTGATTCTGGTGTACGGATTTGGTGTGCAGGGGTTACCAAATTTAATTATTTGCGGTACGTGTCTAACATTTATGTTCTTGGAAACAAGCTTTGGTATTTGTGTGGGGTGCAAGCTCTATAACTTTTTACTTGCGCGCGGAGTCATAGCAATGCCGGAGTATAAGCCGGCGTGTCCCGGGAATGTGTGCGCGGTTGAGTAAAACCAAAACCCCGAGACATTGTCTCGGGGTTTAGGTTGCAATTGGCGAGTTGCCGGCACTGGTCACGAATACTGGGTTGCTGGCACCGGTCACCAGTCACTAGCTAAAATAGTTCACTTCGTTCCTATTTTAGACAAGTGCTGTCGACCCCGCCTCACTGTTTCGTCGCCCTAGGAAGGGGCGACTCATATCGCTCCGGCTCGCCGTACCGGCCTATTGCAATGCTGACAGAGGTTAGTTATTTGCGTCTGATGACTATTTGAGCTTTGACCTTCGGAGAAATGCCGGTACGGCGCCCCAATCTTCATCATCCTCCTCATCAATTGGATCAATTGGGCGGGGGTCGCGCTTGATGTCAGACTGGACAGGGGCTGGAGGTGGTGGGAGCGGCTCTTCAATGACTACCGGTTCCACTTCTCGCTTGCGGGGAAGTGAGTTGAAGATACGACCGCGTGACTCACTTTCATCCGGGACCGCTTCCATTTCTGGTGCTGGAGCCGGGCGACTCTGGTGGGTGCGAATTGTGTCGTGGTGTCCGTGCGGTGCATCTTTTTCTGGGAAGCCGGTTGCAATCACGGTTACCTTGAGTTCGTTCTTCTTCAGCTTCTCATCCTTGATGGCTCCGAAGATAACCTTTGCATGTGGATCAATTGATTCAGTGATTACCCGGGCTGCATCTTGAATCTCGAGCATACCGAGGTCATCGCCACCTGCGATGGCGAAGAGAACACCCTTCGCACCAGTGATAGAGACCTCAAGAAGTGGTGAGTTAATCGCGAGTTGCGCAGCTTCTTCAGCGCGCTTCTCACCGGTAGAGGTACCGATACCCATGAGGGCTGAGCCAGCATTTTCCATCACGGAACGGATGTCGGCGAAGTCTACGTTGATGATACCCGGCATAGTGATGAGGTCTGAGATACCTTCAACAGCCTGCTTCAAGATATCGTCACACATCGCGAAGGCGCTCTTGATGGTGGTTTCTTTGTCGACAATCGCGAGGAGGCGATCGTTAGGGATGGTGATGAGTGCGTCAACTTCTTTCTTGAGTTCTTCGATACCCTGAAGGGCTGAACGCATACGCTCCTGACCTTCAAAGAGGAAGGGTTTGGTAACGACACCAACGGTCAGTGCGCCACTGTCGCGCGCAATCTTTGCTACTACAGGAGCAGCTCCAGTACCGGTACCGCCGCCCATACCGCCAGTGATGAAGATCATGTCTGAACCCTTGAGTGAGTTCGCAATCTCTTCACGAGTTTCTTCGGCTGCTTGGCGACCCATGGTTGGGTTTCCACCCGCACCAAGTCCACGAGTAAGGTTCTTGCCGATGTGAATCTTCTTCTTCGCGAGTGAGTGGTGCAAGTCTTGTGCATCACTATTGATGGCGATAAATTCTACACCTTTAATTTTGTTCGATACCATGTGGTTCACGGCATTGTTGCCTGAGCCACCGACACCAACCACACGAATACGTGCGAATGATTCAACGTCTGATTTAATTTGTTCCATACCTGATTAAAAATCGCTACTCACTCTCCATCCCGAGAGGTACTAATAAAGCGTGGCATCATCATACACGGGTAAAAAGTATCTGTCACCATATTGACAAAGGTGTGTTTCGTGCGGTTGACAAAGCGCTATTACGTGCGCTTTTGCGTGAAAAAAGTATTGCGTCTACGGGAGAAATTGGCTAATCCAACCCATGATAGTGTGCTTGGTCTGCCTGGCAATACCGATAGGGGACTGCTCGTGTTCATCACTCGCGCCCCACATGCAGAGCCCGTACGAGACGGCCCATGAGGCATCGCGAATCTTGCCATTCTGGCCAGGGTCGAGGGTAGCGACGCGTGACGGGAGCTTTAGGGCAGCGCGCGCGAGGTCTTGTACTGTTGCGCTGCCTGAGCCGCCGCCGGTAATAATAATGCCGGCAGGGAGAAGACCATCACGTTTAATTTTTTTCAAATGAGCGTCGATAAGTTCGAAGATATCGGTCAGGCGAGCGGCGATGATTTCATCGAGTTTCCGGCGAGAGAAGGTGGTGCTCGTCATGCCACCACGCTTAATCTTCTCAGCCTCTTCAAGTGGAATTTTGAGGCCAAGGGCGATGTCGTTGGTGATATCGTTTGAACCAATCGGGAATACCTTCACTGAGATAGGGAGACTATTTTCAAAGACAGCAATTGCCACTGTCTCCGCGCCGATGTTGGCGAGCACACAACCGGCACGCTTCTGTGCCTTCGTGAGCATCACAAAGCTTGCCGCGAGTGGTGAGGCCATAACGTCTTCAACCGCGATGCCGGCGCTCTCGATTGCGGTGATGAGGTCGTTTAAGTGCTGCTCAAAGGTAGTAATAAATAGAGCATCAACTTCAAGCTTGGTACCGTACATGCCGTGTGGTTTACCGAGGACGGTTTCGTTGTCGATGCGGTAGGAGAGCGGGACAGCATGGAGCACCTTGCGGTTCGGGATGTGCTCGTTGATACGCTCCTCACTGTCTTGCATGGCTTTCTCGAGGTCGTGCTGGGTAATCTCTGAGTCAGCTCGTGAGGTGATAATTTCGCCGCGAGAAGTGATTTCATCGATACCAATGCCACCGACAGCCACGTAGGCTTTCTTAACCTCTACGCCAGCCGCCTTCTCGGCTTGCGCTACGGCACTGCGGACACTACGGACCACGTCTGCTGCGTTGATGATGTAGCCATTGCGAAGGCCGCGACTTTCGGCGTAGCCGGTACCGATGATTTGTGGCAGCGCCCGTTCACCTTTTTGCTTGGGTACACGCACGATAACCACCTTCACTTGGAAGGTGCCAACGTCAATACCGGTGATGATGCGATCTGCCATAGATAGTTAGGCAAGCTTAAACTGCGTACAGTACTTCCGCTCGGCTTTCTCCATTGTATCGCCATGGTCGAGGCCTTTCAAATGCAAACAGCCGTGGATAAAGAGGAATCCAACGTACCCTTCATAACTCATCTCGTAGCTCGGTGCTTCTTTGCGGGCAACGGTCGGGGTGATAGTGATTTCGCCATCGGTTTCGGTCAAAGGGAAGGAGAGAACATTTGGGGTGTATGTTTTGCCGCGGTGCTCTTGGTTGAGTGCTTGCGCCCGTGTTGCACCAACGAAAACGAGTGAGAGATTGTAGTTCTTGCCGAGGATAGCATTCTTCATCGCTTCGTAGGGAAGTTCAGGGTAGGTACGTGTGGTGTGATGTAGGGAAAACGTGGTCATTGCAAGAGCAGTGTACCATACCGAAAAACAAAAAGACCGTTCTTATGAACGGTCTTTTTGTTTTATTTGCGTCCGCGGGTTCGTTCTTGAACTTTACCAAGCTTGAGCAACTTTTCGTAGGTTACCTTCTTGGCAAGCTTCTTGAGGCGGGCAGATCGCTCTACGTTCTCACTCTTTTCACGAGTGTGGTAGCGCTCACTACGCATCCGTGGGATAACACCTGAACCTTGCATACGCTTCGTAAACCGACGGATTACGTTGGCGCTACTTTCGTTCGTGTTTTTTTCAACTTGGACGTTTAATGTCATATGTGGCCGAAAGAATAGCATTTCATGGTAAAAGACGCAAGGGCGCTAGAGGGTGATGGAGGCTGCGGCGGCTTCTCGCTTGGCAGTGGCACGGTCTTGTGTTTTCTTGAGTTTTTGAGGCAAGAGGTCGAGGTGTACTTGTTCTTGGTTGCGCGCCTCCATGTCGCGGAGGATGACGCTGTTTTCGACAAACTCCTTCTGACCCATGATAATCACATGCTTGACGCCACGGTGCTCTGCGTCGCGTAGCTGGGCCGAGAGTGAATCGCTTGCCAGGTTTTGGTGGACGGTAACACCGGCTTTGCGGAGGCTGTCGATGAGAACGAGGCTCTTGATTTTTGGACCAAAGCCGAGGTGCACAACGTAGACTGAAGGTTCTGCTAAACGGGTCTTTGGGTGACGGGCTGGGGCCTTCTTATCCCGGAGGACAACGACGGCTCCTGCAGCGTGCACGCTCTTTTTCGTGGCGCGCGTGACAAATTCGTTGTAGCGTCCGCCGCGAATAGTGAGTGGTGTGTTCTCGAGCGGGGAGAGTTCGTCATCGAGGATGTCGACGGCAAACATGGCGTCGCTGTAGCACTCGTGGTGACCAATGAGTTTCGGATCAATCTCGTAGTGGACGTTGGCCATGTCGAGGAACTCAACAATTTCACGGAAATGCTTTCGGCTCTGGTCACTCAAGTACTCAAGTGGGTTCGGGCTGCGGTAGGCGAGGTCGTGCTCTTTCTCAATCAGGTGGGCGAGCGCCATCATGGCATGTTGCTTCATGAGTTCTCGCGCTGTCTCAGGCATCTCTTCAAGTCGCTTTCTGAGGTAGTTGGTGAGTTCCCGGGTGTACCGTGTAGATGACTCCTTGTCACCAAGTGAGTTGATGCGAACGCGACTATTTTTGAAGCCGAGGTCTTCGGTAAGTGCGCGAGCGGTCTGAATCAGGGTCGCTTCAGCAATACTCTTGTCGACGTTGTACACGTGCAGGCCGAGGGCAATTTCACCGGTCTTAGGAACCTCTTCGAGACTATAGAAGAGGAGTGGTTCGGTGATTTCATGGAGCTTTGCATCACAGTAGGTCTGCATACCGCCCGTTAGCAAGCCGTGGAGCGAATCGTTGCGGCGGTCTTGGGTAGTTGCCGAGTGGGTCAACTTTGTAGCACAGCCTTTACATGAGGGGTGACTCTTAAAGCTGTCGATGCTACGAAACCCAAAGTGTTCTGCGGCAGTGCTGGCATTCTTGATGAATGTGGTGGCGTTGATATCCATAGACCTACGTGATTACGTTACTGTTGTGTACTACTAATGGTGCGTATCTCTGATCCGGCCAGTTCGGTTGCTCCGGGAAGGTAGTCAATCCGCGAGAACGGGAAGAGGCGTACAAAGGCACGGCCAATGATGTTTTCGCGCTGCAAAATGCCCCAGACACGGGAGTCTGAGCTGCGGTCGCGGTTGTCACCCATCACGAAGTACTCGCGTTCCCCGAGGGTCTCAGTGAGGAAGGTATTTGCTGCCATAGAGTGGATGTAGGGTTCATCGAGTACGAGGCCTTCAGGGTACGTTTCATTGGTGATGGTGACGACGTTGCCATCAATGCTTACGGTGTCACCTGGTACGCCAATAATTCGCTTAATGAAGAATGTTGATGGATTCTTCGGGTAACGAAACACGATGACGTCACCGGCTTCTGGCTCTTCAAGGTGGTATGAGAGCTGGTCAACGATGAGGTATTCCCCTGAGTAGAAGGTGTCTTCCATTGAGGCGCCAGAGACGATAAATGGTTGAGCAATGAACCAGCGAACTGGTACGACGATAATGAGTGCGATGAGCGCAAACTGCACAATTTCAGTGAGTGGATGCTGCTGTTTTGGAGGGGGTACAGCAGTTGGTGTTGCAATTGTTTCTGGTGATGAGCTCATGGGAATAGAGATAAAAAATTTGTTCATCACTAGTATACGAAAAATTTTCACGCACCACAAACTTTTCACTTTCGTGTACAATAGTTGCTATGCAGTACGTTGTTGCGCTGGGTAATCCTGGGGAAGAATACGTGACGACCCGTCACAATGTAGGTTGGTTAGTGACCGACGTTTTTTTACGTGAGGCAATGTTGCCGACGTTGGTGAGCTCACGGAAGTACGCAGGAAGGGTCAGTGAAGGGCAGGTGGCAGGTACAGCTGTTACGGTGCTGTATCCGGAAACATTTATGAATAAATCAGGGAGTGCAGCGATTAAGCTCGTGCCCAAAGCCGAAGCAGCAGCCTTGATTGCGGTCTACGATGATGTCGATGTAGCTCTTGGTGAAGTGCGTATTAGTTTTGGCCGTGGGGACGGTGGCCATAATGGCGTGAAGTCACTGATTGATTCCTTGGGTACGAAGGATTTTGTGCGGGTACGCGTGGGTATCTCACCAGTGAGCCTATTTACCGGCAAAACCAAGCGTCCGGTCGGTGATAAGCTTCAGCGCTACGTCATGGGGCATTTCACGAAGCGTGAGCTACTAAAAGTGGAAGAGGTGGGGAAGCGGGTGAGTGAAGTGATTATCACCATTGTGAAAGAGGGTCACGTGACGGCAATGAATCGGTTTAATTAAAAAACAGCCGGCCCAAAGGGGCCGGCTGTTTTTTTAATTGTCGTCTTATCCTTGTGCGTCCTTGAAAGAAAGCGTCATGCGCTGATCCTTTGGCTCAAAGAGGGTAATCTTGAACTTCTGGACACCGCCCAAAGGAAGTGTGTTCTTGAGACCTTCTTCGTTTTCAAACTCAGAGATATGTACCAAGCCGGCAACACCTTCTTCGATTGAAGCGAGGGCTCCGTGCTTATTGTACTTGATGACCACACCGTTCACGATGTCATCCTTCTTGTACTTGTTAGCGGCAGAAACCCATGGGTTCTCGCGGAGCTGCTTGATTGAGAGTGAGATCTTGTCGTCCTTCACTTCAATCACCTTAACCTTCACCTTGTCGCCTACCTTGTAGAGTGCGCGAGTGTCTTCTACCAGGCCCCAGTCGAGCTCAGAGATGTGTACCAAGCCTTCGAGTCCGTCTTCAATCTTAACGAATACACCGAAGTCTACAGCGCCGGTAACTTCACCATCGAGGGTGGCACCAACTTCGTACTTGTTCACCTTCTCTTCCTTCGCTTCTTTTTCTTGTGGACCCTTTTCAGAGAAGATAAGCTTCGCTTCCTTCTGGTCAGCAGTGATAATCACGACTGAAAGGTGCTTTCCAACTAGGTTCTGGAGTTCTGAGAGAATCTTGTCCTTGTCGCCGTCAGCTACGCGTGGGTAGTGCTCAGCAGCGAGCTGTGAAGCTGGAAGGAATCCTTGGATACCCTGCCACTCGAGGATGAGTCCGCCCTTGTTGGCTTCCTTTACCTCAAGACTCATAATGGTCTGACTCTTCACGGCAGCGTCAGCGTCTGACCAGATAAGGGCCTGGCGAGCCTCCTTGAGTGAAAGCTCAATGTAGCCGTCTTCGTTACCACCATCAACTACTTTCGCAGCAATAGTGTCGCCAACAGAAACTTTGCGCAAAATATCGCGCGCGTTCATGTATTCACGGCCGTAAATAAGACCAGTACCGAATGGAGGGATGTTGACGAAAACGCGTGCTCGGCCAATGGCTGAGACGACTCCTTCAACGATATCTCCGTTCTTTGGTGGGACAGGAGTGTCATTCACGTAGGAATGCATAACTCCAGTTGGAGCAACTGCTCCAGTAGTAACCTCTGACATATATTAGATATGTGGTTAGTTCCGACGACACGCGTCTGCGCAACAATTGCTCTGGAGCCGTAGTTCGTGAGCGCAGGGTTAAACGTGTGCCGCTAGAAATTAATAAACTTCTGACGAAGTGATGAGCAATATACATTGCTTCGCACGACCTTGTCAAGGTTTTCTCGAGCGTGCGAAAAGAAAACTGACAAGGTGTACAGAACCTGTAAGGTTGGAAAATCTATAGCAGAAAGTAGAGAAAAAGGAAGTGGGTGACGGAATCATTAAAAAAGGACTGACCAAAGGTCAGTCCTCATTACTGGGGGTAAAAGCTTCACGGTTGGCGTCTGCCAACGGCACGGCGAGCGTCATGGCAACGAACACAATTGCTGCACCAATCGTCATGCCGAAGGTAATCACGGTTTCCAGGGTGGACATTGGCACCTCCATTGGTTTTA
The DNA here is from genome assembly GCA_964425655.1 of uncultured Candidatus Saccharibacteria bacterium. Taxonomy (GTDB): domain Bacteria; phylum Patescibacteriota; class Minisyncoccia; order Phycocordibacterales; family UBA918; genus OLB19. The sequence continues at coordinate 19,878 of CAYRMU010000009.1, forward strand.
TGGGTACTTCTACGTTCATATAACCACACCAGTTTAGGAAAAGCTATGTCGGTCTGTGCGGATGGGTGGTAGGTGTTTCGCGTTTACCGTCCTCTGGCGTATAATGGCGACATTATGGTAATTACACATCACGGTGGGCAGTGTTTTAAGGTGTCGTTTGGTGATACCACGCTGGCCTTTGATCCAATCTCAAAGCAGTCAAAGAAATTATCCCCGAGTAAATTTGGTGCCGATGTCGCCTTTATTTCGCTTCGCCACCCTGATTTTAATGGCGTCGACCAAGTGTCATTTGGAAATAAGGAGCCGTTTGTAATTAGTAGTCCTGGCGAGTACGAGGTGGGAGAGGTGACAGCGCGTGGGTACGGCGTAGAGACGATGTACGAAGGAAAGAAGCGCTTTAACACAATTTACCAGGTATCCCTCGAGGGAATGAATATCGTGTTTCTGGGCGCGCTCGGCGAGCCCGATATTGATCCAAAGATCCTCGGTGAGTTTGGTGATATCGATATTCTCTTTGTACCAATTGGCGGGGGTGAGGTGCTCGAAGTACCACAGGCCTCTAAACTAGCAGTAAAGCTCGAGGCAAAATGCGTTATTCCTATGCACTACGATGCCGCTGCGCTCAAGGCCTTTTTGAAGGAGGAAAGTGCTGAGGGGGTCAAAGCTATTGATAAGCTCACCGTCAAGAAGAAGGATGTCCTCGCCATGAGCGGAGAGGTTGTAGTGCTCCAAGATAAATAAGCTATGCTTGAGCGGATTGAGGAGTGGCGAACCAAACCAGTACAGCAAAAACGGCGCTACGGACTCGTCGCTGCTGCAACCGTCACGCTCGTGATTGCTGGTATCTGGGCATCAACTATCCCCAGCCGCTTAGCGGTACTCGATTTTGATCAGTCGCAATCAGCCGCAACTATTGCCGCTGATACACCTGAGGTGGCGCCGGTCCCGGGCATTGTGCCGCCAACTGAGCCGAGCCGCTTTGCTCAGTTTGCCGCAACGGTGGGGGATGGATTTGCGATTGTAAAAAACAAATTGATTACTCATAAGGAAGCACCTGCTCCGTTAGAACCAGAAGCTACCACGACCCCAATGGCCTGGACCGACGTTGTTGAGGCGCAGCGTGCCCCCATTGTAGTGCCTGAAGGGGATCCGATTATGATACTGGTTGCGACCACAACCGCGTCAACGTCGGAAACTGCAACCACCACAAGTAGTGGAGATGTGATACAATAAGCCGTATTATTTGTAGATTGTTAGCCATAGACTGAAAATCGTATGCCGAAAAAGACTGTCAATGATGTGCCGGCGGAGCCAAAAGAAACGCGCGGTATAGTCTCTCAGAGTATTACCGATGAAATGCAGACGTCGTACCTCGACTACGCCATGTCGGTTATTACCTCGCGTGCGTTGCCTGATGTGCGCGATGGTTTGAAGCCAGTGCACCGCCGCATTCTCTACTCAATGCGCCTTAACGGCCTCACCGCGTCAGCCCGTTTTAAGAAGTCTGCGACCGTTGTTGGAGACGTGCTCGGTAGTTTCCATCCGCACGGCGACTCAGCTGTGTACGAAGCGATGGTGAAGCTGGCGCAAGATTTCTCAACGCGCTACCCGCTCGTGTTGGGGCAAGGTAACTTCGGTTCAATTGACGGTGACTCAGCTGCGGCGTACCGATACACCGAGGCCAAGATGTCGAAGATGGCTGAAGAGATGCTTCGCGACCTCGAGAAGGATACAGTCAATTGGCGACCAAACTTCGACGGCACAAAGAAAGAGCCGGAAGTACTTCCAGCCGGTGTACCAAACTTGCTCCTCTTGGGAACACTCGGTATTGCCGTTGGTATGGCGACCAACATTCCGCCACACAACTTGCGAGAAGTGGTAGCCGCGACTGGGCACCTCATTGATAACCCAGGTGCGACAACTGACGATCTCCTCCAGTTTATCCAGGGGCCTGATTTCCCAATGGGTGGCATTGCGTTTAATAAAAAAGATATTGCCCATGCCTACGCCAACGGTCGCGGAGGAGTGGTCGTACGTGGCGAAACTGAAATCACCGAAGATAAGAAAGGTAACTTCTCAATCATCATTACCTCAGTACCGTTCCGCGTGAATAAGGCTGACATGCTCGAGAAGATTGCGAACCACGTGCGCGATAAGAAGATTGAAGGTATTCGTGAGATGCGCGATGAGTCGACCTCTGACATTCGTGTCGTGATTGAACTGAAGACGGGTGTAAACCCACAGACAGTTCTCAACAAGCTCTACAAGCTCACACAGCTCGAAGAGAGTTTCCACTACAACATGGTGGCGTTGGTTGATGGTGTACCACAGACGCTGTCACTTAAGGTCATTCTTGAAGAGTACGTGAAGCACCGCGTTGAAGTGGTTCGTCGTCGTACTGAGTACGACCTCAAGAAGGCACAAGACCGTGAACACATCTTGCTTGGTCTTAAGAAGGCGCTCGATCACATCGATGCCATCATCAAGCTCATTCGCGCATCGAAAGACGTGCCGACCGCGCACGCAGCGCTGATGAAGGAGTTTAAGTTCTCAGCTATTCAGGCTCAGGCGATTCTCGACATGCGCCTGCAGAAGCTCGCTGGTCTTGAGCGTAAGAAGATTGAAGATGAGTTGAAGGAGGTACAGGCACTCATCAAGGAACTTGAGAGTATCTTGAAGAGTAAGGCAAAGATGCTCAAAATCATCAAGACCGAGCTCGAAGAAATTGCTGAAAAGTTTGGTGATGATCGGCGCACAAAGATTGTGAAAGGTGGGGTTAAAAACCTCAACCCAGAAGACCTGATTGCTGATGAAGAGAGTGTGTTGGTTTTGACCAAGGGTGGCTACGTAAAGCGTACGAACCCAGCGGAGTACAAGACGCAGAAGCGTGGTGGCGTAGGGGTTGTTGACCTCAACACCAAGGAAGAAGATGTGGTGACGCACCTGCTTACCACTTCAACCCATAGCGACCTCCTCTTCTTTACCGACAAGGGCAAGGTGTACCAGTGCCGTATGTACGATATCCCTGAAGGACGCCGCGCCACGAAGGGCAAGTCAATCATGAACTTCCTCTCGATGAGTGGTGACGAGCACGTCACTTCAGTGCTGCCGGTCCGAAAGGAGGATTGGGAAGGTGACTGGAGTCTCCTCATGGTGACGCGCGATGGTGTTATCAAAAAGTCAGATGCTGCAGTCTTTAAGGATGTGCGTCGCAGTGGACTCATTGCACTCACCCTGAAGGATGGTGACGAGCTCATTAGTGCTAAGTTTGTCGGCAAGGGTGATGAGATTTCGCTCATTACGAGAGACGGTCAGGCGATTCGCTTTAAGGAAGCGGACGTACGAGAAATGGGCCGAACTGCTGCTGGTGTGACGGGTATGAAGCTCAAGAAAGGCGACCGCATCGTGGCAGCAGATATTTTGCCAAAGGGCGAGGGTGACCGAGAAATCTTGGTCGTGATGGAAAATGGCTTTGGTAAGACGACTTCGGCGAAGGAGTACAAGGTGCAGAATCGAGGTGGTAGTGGTATTAAGACGGCGAAAATTACCACGAAGACCGGTAAGGTAATCGGTGGTGCAGCGCTCACAAAAGAAGAACGAACTGACGGTGAACTCGTTGTGATGAGTCAAAAGGGGCAGGTGATTAAGCTCTCAATGAAAGACGTGCCGACACTCTCGCGTGATACGCAAGGAGTGCGCATCATGAAGATGCGGGCGGGGGATACCATTGCTTCAATCGTCTACTTCTAACCATCACCTTAAAAACGTCCAACTGCTTTGTTGCTCTCAAAGTTTTACAGGCTTACCGTACGTTTAAGTACGGCTCGCCTGTAAAACTTTGGAGCGCCGCGCATTTGAATCGTTTTAAAGCTGATGGAGAACTCGTTGTGTCGCAGCTCAAGAATTTCTAGAAGTTTTGCACTCGACAATAAATCAAAAAACAAAAAGCGGTGCCATAGGCACCGCTCTTTGTTTTTCACTTTTGGTTCGGCTCATACTAAATGAGTAGGGTATACTACTAGGCATATGGAACCCACCTCTACACCCCTCGTTACCGGCCGGTTTGTTATTCCGCACATTGTGGCAACACACTTTCACCTGCGTCCGGGCGACACCGTAGCCGATTTTGGCGCCGGTAGTGGCTACTTTATTGAAACGCTCGCAAACCTCGTGGGTCCTGAGGGCCGCGTCTACGCCTGCGAGATTCAAAAAAACTTGCTCGAAAAGATTGGTGATCTGGCGCGAAGTAAGGGGTTGGCGCAGGTACAACCACTCTGGGCTGATGTCGAAGACAGCGGTGGCTCAAAAATTCCTGATGGGGTGCTCGACGCTGCAGTAATGGTAAATACCTTCTTTCAGCTGAGTGACCGCAGCGCAGCCCTTGGGGAGGTGCTGCGCACGCTCCGTAGTGGCGGTAAATTCTTTCTCATTGATTGGTCAGAGTCGTTTGGTGGCTTGGGGCCACAGCCGCAGCAGGTAGTACCTGCTGAAGCGGCCGAGGCGGCAGCTGAAACTGCTGGTCTCATCTTCGAACACTCCTTTGATGCTGGCGACCACCACTATGGTCTGGCATTCCGGAAAGTGTAAGTAACTTAGCCTATTGAAGGGGCCGACAGTATATACTAGTGCTATATGAATATGCGACCGTTTCAAATTATCTTGGTGGCAATTTTTGGCATTATTGCTGTAATTTCCATTATTCTCCTCAGTGGCTACTCGCAGCCGGTTTCAGAAGATCAGCTGGTCTACGGTGACCAGGTTGTCATTTGGGGTACGCTCGATCCGGTAGTAATGGACCGCCTATTCCAGAATATCGTGCAAGAAGATAAGCCGTTTAATGCCGTGCGCTACCAGCGTATTGATGAACGCTCATTTGATGAGGAGTTTCTCAATGCTGTTGCGGAAGGGCGTTCGCCAGACATGATTATTCTGAGCTCAGAGAATCTCGTAAAGTACAAAGCGAAGCTACTCCCAATTCCATACGACAACTATCCTATCCGCACCTTCCGCGACACGTTTGTTGATGGCGCAGAAATCTTTGCGCTGCGCGAAGGATTGTACGCGATTCCGTTTGCGGTTGATCCACTCATGATGTACTGGAACCGCGATATCTTTGCGAGTAATGGCATCGCGCAGGCACCAACTACCTGGGAGCAGGTTGTGAGTAACGTGGTGCCGCGTACAACGCTCCTTGATGCGGGACGCAACGTGACGCAGAGTGGTATTGCGTTTGGTGAGTTCCGCAACGTCTTGCGAGCGAAAGACATGCTTATCATGTTGGCGCTCCAGTCGGGGAGCTCCGGGGTGACAGAAAACGAACGTGGCTTCGTGGTTGGCTTAAACGAAGCTGCTGTGCAAGGAGGTAGGGCGCCAATGGAGGCATCGCTCCAGTTCTTTACCGATTTCAGTAACGCCAACAGCGCTTCATACTCATGGAACCGCGCCATGCCACAAGACTCGCAGGCCTTCACCTCGGGCGACCTTGCGCTCTACTTTGGGCGAGCATCTGAGGCTGCAGGGATTGATAGTAAGAATCCAAACCTCAACTTTGATATAGCTGCAGTACCGCAAGGTGGCCAAGCGACCGCTCGCCGCGGCTATGGTGCATTCTATGGCTTTGCCATCCCGCGCGCGTCAGGGAACGTCAACGGAGCATATGCTGCTGCGTCACGTATTACAAGTGCAAAGTATGCTGACGAGCTAACGACCGCACTTACGATGGCTCCGGTTCGTCGCGACCTCGTGGCTGCTGGTTCAGCTGATCCATTCCGTTCGAGTATGCTCGAATCAGCCCTCATCGCTCGTGGCTGGCTCGATCCAGACCCAGGTGCATCAGATGGGATTATCATGCAGATGGTGGAAGACGTGGTGAGTAACCGCTCACGAGTAAGTAATGCGGTGAGTGACGCTATTAGTCGGTTAGTTTTGGAGTATTAGTCTATGGGAAAGCTCTACATTTTGATTGTTTGCGCGGTGCTGACTTTTGCGCCAATGTTGGTGCTTGCTCAAGGTGGCGGTGCTGACAGTGGTCAAGCTGCACAGGGTTTACAGAATCCCCTTGACTCAAGCATCAGCTCTATCCCAGCCTTCTTCTTAGCGATTCTCGACATCCTGCTCG
>CAYRMU010000009.1:26095-28033 GCA_964425655.1 uncultured Candidatus Saccharibacteria bacterium
TCAAGCATCAGCTCTATCCCAGCCTTCTTCTTAGCGATTCTCGACATCCTGCTCGTGTTCGCTATTCCGTTTGTCGTCTTCTTCATCATTTACGCCGGCTTCCTGTACGTGACCGCCCGTGGTAACCCTGGCACGATTGAGCAGGCGCATAAGGCGCTCTTGTACGCAATTATTGGTGGCCTCTTAATCTTTGGCGCTCGGGCTATTTTGGCCATCATTACCAATACTGTTTATAGTGTGGTTATCGACACGGTACACGCAATTACTCACCTTACGTAGTTCAGCACACCTGTATGCAATCAACCCCTACCAACTTTGCAGAACTTGTCGGAATGTTTATTAGCTTTATAGGTCTCTTGGTGCCGGTGATTTTTGCACTCACAGTCGTGTATCTTTCCTGGGGTATCATTAAGGCTTGGGTCATCAACGGAGGCGATCAAGGCTCAGTCGATGACGGAAAGAAAATTGCAGTGGCGGGCGTTGTAGCGCTCGTTGTGATGCTTGGCGTGTGGGGGATAGTAGCCATGCTCCAAGCATCCCTTGGCTTCAACTAATTTATACACAGTTTTTAGCTTTAGGGTCCAGAAGTGTACGTTTTTAGGTATAATAGAGGTACTCAATTTAAATAGTAATTCAATGCATATGAAACAGATGGGAAAATTTATGGCTGCGTTCGCACTCTTGGTGCTACCAGTAGTTACCTTCGCACAGTTCGGTGAAATCAACGACTTCCTCGAAGACATTTCATCATTCATCAACAGTACGTTGATTCCGTTGGTCTTCGCTGCCGCCCTCTTGATGTTCATCTACGGAATGTTCAAGTACTTCATCATGGGTGGTGATGATGACGGCAACCGTGAGACTGGTCGCCAGCTCATGCTCTACGCTATCGTGGGCTTCGTTGCCATGGTATCTGTCTTCGGTATCGTCAACCTCATCGCTGGAGGCTTGGGCTTCTCTGACGAGGAGAACATCCAGAACATCCCAAACGTTCCGGTCAATAACCGCTAACAAAACGCGACGAGATACACACAACCGGCCAGTAAATGGCCGGTTTTGTGTATACGACCGTGGCATAATAGAACGTAATGACACCCACAAATGAACGTGCTGCAGGCGCCGCGCAGTGTTTGGTTGATATGGTCAATGACGCCATTTTGTTTCCGGTCATTGCTCTCATGAGTGCAATAGCCTTTTTGGTATTTCTCTGGGGAGCGTTTGAGTACGTACGTAACGCCGATAACGACTCTGCTCGGGCTGCCGGTCAGCAGCACCTCCTTTGGGGGGTCATAGGCTTACTCGTCATGCTTTCGGCTTTCGCAATTCTCAATGTAGCTGCTGGCACGTTTGGCTTAGGTATTAATGTACCTGAAGCTGATTGTAGTAGTGTTGGTAGTGGACCCGGGCCGGTCGATGTAGGGGGGCAGACTAGCGGTAATGCTGGCGGCCAAACCGGTGGAAACACAGGTGGTCAAACCGGCGGTAACGATGGTGGACAAAGGTTTAATCCTCAATAACGCTATCTTTAATATAAAAAACCGAGGCAAGTCTACTTGCCTCGGTCACCCGAGTAGGGATTTTAACGTGGGGTCCATGTGAGGAACATCTCCTCACCGGCGTACGAACTGTTTTTCGCGCAGTACTTTACCGCGTCGAAACTTCCACTGAGGTACTTGCCTTCAAACTGTTTCCATTCACCGTTTTCGCGCCAGGCAGCTTGGACAGTATCCATGTTCCAGGCTGAGGTTACGTTCGAGTAGGCTGGTATCGAAACCACTTTTGACCAGCCGTCGTTACATGACGGAACGGTGACCGAAGGCACGACACCAGCCGGTATCGCCGTTGATGTCGTGGTTGTGGTGGCTGCCGGAGCAGACACGCCACTGCCATATCTCTTTCCAGCCAGAAACTCTTTAATCCCTGACGTGAAGCCACTCG
>CAYRMU010000010.1:0-27213 GCA_964425655.1 uncultured Candidatus Saccharibacteria bacterium
CCAACGAGTACACGAATACGGAAACGTCGCATCTTGCCAGCGAGGTACGTAAGTACTACTTCGTTTGTGTCGTCAAGTACGACGCGAAAAAGCGCATTTGGGAGCGCTTCCTCTACAGTGCCGTAGACGAGTGTTTCTTGTGACTGATCCATTAAACGTGGCGATTGTAACAAAATGTACGTAAAACGTCAACCGTTACCGGCATAAATATGTGTATAACGCTACTCTTCTATGACCTCAATTACCTCAATATCATCGATTTGTATAGGGAATTTGGTCTTCCAGAAGGGTCGAATCTCCGCTTCGGCCTTGGTAATGGCTGGGTAGCCACCCAAAACTGACGTCAGGGCTGATTTATTGACGTTGAGGAGGTCTGCTTTGAGTTTCGCTGCATCGTACTCCCAGATGATTTGTGGGCGGCCGGTAAGCTTGAAGCTCAGGCTTCCCACTGCGCCAATGTCGGAGGCTGACGTGGTCGCGTTGGTGTAGCTAAAGGTTAGTACACCCGTGTCTGCTATACGTACTGGCTCCTTCTCGTACTCAGGGATGGTGGCTGCTGCTAAGTAGCTCGCAAACTGCTCTTCCTTGAAGATAGGGATGCGCATAATCACTTTCTCTTTAATAGTGGCGAGATTGTCGCCGTAGGCTACGGCTGGCAGTGATACGTACGTAAAGGTAACTGCGTCGGTGAACACCACAAATCCGGCTGGTTTTTCAGCATTGATGCGTTCGAGGAGCGAGTTGCGAAGCTGGGTACGCAGCGCTTGCTCAGCGGTCTGCATTTCCGCTTCAGCGATAATGAAGCGATCACCGCTAAAGCCGCCACTAAAGACTTCTGTTGATTCGGCGTAGAGGTTGTCATACTCTGGTTCGCCCTGGAAGCCAGGGATGGTAAAGCGAGTTGGCTCAATGTTGTACTTTTCCCCTACTTCGTCAGCAAACACTTCGGCCGATACCATACCAGGCACTATATTGCCCGCATCGTCCTTCGTGTACCCCGGAATAACTGCTGCATCCTTAATGCGGAAAATAAGCCCTTCAGCGGTACTAAAGCGGGTGTTTGTTACCAGACGGACCGGTGTAGTAGCGTGCTTGTTGTAAATGAGTATCTTTCCCGTTGCTTGCGCCTCAACCGTTTCCTTTCCCGTTGCTTGCACTTGCTGCTCCCCTTCAGCTTCGAGGGTCATGAGTTCGTACGGAAGCTGATCAGCCGTAGCTGACTTGTGTGCCTCAAAGACGGCGTTTACGTTCGGTTCACGATGCTTCGGGTTTACGGTTACCTCTGCTCCACCCATGAGGATGCTGGCAAACACTCCGCCGGCAATAATTAAAAGAAAAACAGCTACTGGGTACATGAGCGCCCTGCGACTCTTCTTGTTGCCGTCTTCAATGGTGATTGTGCCGATATCTTCGTCAATTTCTGGCTCAATTGGTTGCGGTTGGGGTCGACGAATCATCTGCTCTGGTGCAGGGGCAATTGGGCGACGGCGGGGTTCGGCGGGTTTGATATCTTGGAGATTCCATTTTTGAGCCATAGTACTGTAAGTATACCCCTTCGGGGGAGTTCTAAAAAGATTCCTTCGTGGATTTAGTTGGTAAGCTCCTCACGGTGGGCGTGCAGGTAGGCGGCTGAGAGCAAAATAGCGGTGTCATAGCTCACGGAAGCACCATCAAGGAATGTGCTCGTTACTGGGTGGATACTGTGGGCAATCCCCGTAGCTTTGTAGGCAGCGTTGCGAATATGCTCAATGAAAAATGCTTCACTGTCTGCTTCGCAGTGGAGGTAGATGGTTTTTGGCACTGCGAGGGTGTCACCGGTTTGCTTGAGTAGCTCAGAGATCTTTTCCTCGTAGGTTTCTATTATTACTTTTAACTCTGCCTGCTTGGTGTCGGAGAGTTTGCTTAAAACAAAGGCATCACCACCGCGAAGGTAGGCATAGGCTTCTTCTTTAGGGATTTTACTGAGTGCTGCTATCTCGCGCGCGAGAGTGTAGGCGCCCTGTGGTGCGTGAGTCGTGTGCCGGAGGATGTTGTCACGAATAATACCAATCTCTGTGGCTTCACTCGTCACGTCAACTAAGCAGCACTCGGCTGTGTCAGGGTAACTACGCCGCATGTAGTCGTAGTAAATAGCCATAAACGAATGCGTGACGAGCGTTGCTCGAGGGAGAATTTTGCTACGCACTTCCTCAATCGTTTCGATAATCCGTTGGTGAGTCATGGCGGTGAGCTCCATAAGTGTTAGCTCCTTGGTTTTAACGTCATCGAAATGCTCGAGAACGTACTCGTTGGCCATGATGCCGATGGTGCGCGTTTCAATTGTGGCAAGGCCACTTGAGGTGAGCATTGAGTGCTCAAGGGCTGATTCCATGGCTTTTTTATTGGCGGTATCAGCTAGTTCTTCAATGAGGGAATCAGTAATAATAAATGGCGTCGGCTCACTGTAGTTGATTGTTTTTGTTATGGTATACGTCCACGGGGCGCAGATGGTGAGCTGGAGCGTATCGAGCGTGAGTTTCTCCGGGTGCTCGCGGAGGCTCCGCAGTCCGTCGCTGCTAAATTTCAAAAAGGCGTTAATGATGGCCGTGTTGATTTCACGCAGTGACCAGGTCGTTGCATCGATATCTTTGATGAGGCTGTACTCGCGGTGTGTCCAGATGACAGTCGGCCGTGCATCACCGCGAGTACTGACCGCTATAGCTAAGCCGACACTCCCAGAGCCGATGTCGACAATGAGTGCCGCAAGTGTTTCTTCAGCTGTGCGTGAAAAGAGCCCCATAATTTCTATACCAATAGTATACCGCCTGAGTACTCGCTCCTCTAACTGTTTTCACGGCAGAACGTGGATATTGTGTTTTTCGCTCGGTGCGCTAGAGTACGGTGAGCTTGGTCCTTTTTAGGAGTCTCACAATGGATATCAGTTTTGGGTTTGCCACACTCGTAGCCCTGCTTATAGGGATTGGTCTGCCGGTGCTTGTGTCCCTGAGTATTTGGGTCGTCCAGTGGTTGCGCATCATCAAGTTTCTTTACTGGACAAAAGCGACTGATGATGAAAAACCTGACTTGCCGCGCTCGTTGATCCTTGTGCTCTTTGGTGGTCAGTATTATTCGTTTATTCTCCTGCAGCCCCTTGATTGGGCGCGGCCATGGGTGCTTCTCCTGCTCCTTTTTACGTTTCCGGTCGGCGTCCTCATTGATAGTGGATATGTGGTCGCATACTTCACTGTAGGTGCAGTCAGTCTCGCTATAGTTGGTTGTATTTCTGGTCTGTGGTATTTCTCAAATAGTCCCAGGTTTGTATGGTGGCTTGAGGCGCCGCTGGTTGTACTATGGCTTGTAATGGCAATGTTCTTGGGGATACTTGTTGATAATTGGATAGTGTAAAACGCACATGCCCACATGACCTTTGTCATGTGGGCATTTTTAATACGTACGTTGTCACTTCTCTCTACTAACTCTTACTCCAAGATAGCTTTAATGCGGCGTATACCGGCTGCTGAGGACTCTTCTTTAGTAATCTTGAATGTCCCCTTCACATCTTCAAGGCGAGCCACGTGTGGGCCACCACAGAGCTCTTTGGATACTACGGTGCCGTCTGTTGTGGTCATGGTGTAGACCTTCACTTCCTCAGGGTAGCGGTCCCAGAAACTTGCTTCAATAGTTGGGTCGTTTTCAGCGTCGCTCTTCTTCATCATAGTGATGCTCACTTCCCCACCTTGCTTGATGGCATTGTTGACGAATACCTCAACCGCACGCAGTGTTTCGTCAGAGACTTTCTCTGGATGGGTGATGTCGTAGCGAAGGCGCTCACCAGTGATGTTGCTTCCCGCCTGGTGCACGTGGGTGCCGAGAATTTGGCGGAGGCCAGCGAGCATGAGGTGCGTAGCTGTGTGGTATTGCACCACCTGCTCAGAACTATCGGCGAGGCCGCCCTTGAACTTTTGCTCAGCCCCAGCGCGTGACTTATCGCGATGTTCTTCCATAAGCTTCTCAAAACCAGCTCGTTCTACCGTGAGCCCCTTCTCGGCCGCAATTTCCTCGGTCAATTCAATTGGGAACCCGTAGGTGGTGTAGAGATCAAAGGCATTCTGGGCTCCGATAGCTTTAACGGTGGTTGGCGCAACGCTTTTGTCGATTACTTTCTTCCCGTCCATTTCCTTACTCACGACGTGCACTTGCAAGGTAATTTTATTGAACTGCTTAAGCCCTGCTTCAAGAGTTTTGCGAAATTGCTCTTCTTCGCGGGCAATGGCTTCGATAATCTGACTCTTCTGTGTCGCTAGGTTTGGGTAGTGTGCCTGGTACGTAGCAATCGTACTCTCGGCGAGTTCAGCAAATTTGCCGGCTGGGATAGCGAGTTGGTCAGCAAAACGCACCGCACGACGAAGCAACCGGCGCACGAAGTAGCCTTGCTGGTCGTTACTTGGGTACACACCATCACCAATCATGAAGACCGCTCCGCGGATGTGGTCGGTAATAATGCGGAATGCCACGAGGTTATCCTCGTACGTCTTTCCTGATAGGGTTTGAATCTGGTCGACCACGTTCCAAAGGAGATCTACCTTGAATACATCAGGGTCCCCTACCTTAGCCGCGGCAATACGCTCAAGGCCTCCGCCGAAGTCAACATTGCGTTGTGGGAGCTTAGTAAAAGAGCCGTCTTCTTGCTTGATGTACTCAATGAAGACTGAGTTGCCAATCTCGAGGAATTGACCCGAATCACTGTTTGGGTGTGCGGCTTGCTTGCCGAAGACCGGGTGCGTTGCGTGTTCTGGACCAAAGTCGTAGAAAACTTCACTATCTGGACCACCAATTTCACCAGCAGGCATGTTGCTCGGTTTTCCAGAGCGACTCCACCAGTTTTTCGCAGCATCGTAGTAGAAGATGCGGCCTCCCTGCATACCTACTTCGTACCCGTCTTCTTCTGAGCCAATGAATACATCTTTGGCCTCAATGCCACGCTCGGCAAACAATTCTTTCCAGATAGCTACTGCTTCATCATCGCGTGGAATGCCGAGGGTTTCGTCGCCCGCAAAGACGGTGACGTAGATGCGTGCAGGGTCCAAGCCTACTTCGTCAACGAGGTACGTAAAGAACCACCGGAGCTGCTCTTTCTTGAAGTAGTCACCAAGAGACCAGTTACCGAGCATTTCAAAGAAGGTGGTGTGGCGATTGTCCCCCACTTCTTCAATGTCGTTCGCCCGGAAACACTTCTGGGAGTCAGTCAAACGAACGCCCATCGGGTGCTTTTCACCCATGAGGTACGGAATGAGTGGCTGCATACCACTACCCGTAAAGAGGGTTGTCGGGTCGTTTTCAGGTACGAGTGCAGCCGATGGAATCACGGCGTGGCCGTTTGCTTCCATAAATTTCAGATATTTCTCTCGAATTTCGTTTCCACTCATACCAAATTGGTTAATTACAATACGTCAATAATGTGTTGTACTATAGCAAAAATTAGCCAGATAGCGAGTACTAGCCCCAAGTTCGAGATCTGAACTCGAACTTACGTTCTGTTACTTTGCGAAGGTTTCGAGGTCCTTCTTGATTTTGGCAACTGGTCCAGCGGCGCTGATGATGAGCGTTTCCGGGTCGAGGTATTTCTTGAGGGCTGTGTTGACTTCGGTTTTTGAGACGTTTAAGAGTCGTTCCTTATACTCTGCCATTTGATCTAGGGTGAAGCCTTCACTTAAGAAGCCATGGAGGTCACTCAAGCTCGAGAGCAATGAGTCATTAAGGAGTGACTGCTGGGTGTTCAAGATGGTGCGAAATCGCTCCATTTCTTTGTCGCTTACGCCTTTCTTTGCGATAGTTGCAATCTCGCGGAGCGTCGAATTGACTCCGGTCAAAGACTTTTCAGGCGAGAAGAATGTCATAATGCGCCAGTAGCCAGACTCAGAGCCATAAATACTCTCAGTACGTGCGTAAATGCTGTAGGTCAGTCCTTCCTTTTCACGCACCGTGCTCATGAGGCGACCGGCAAACCCACCCCACTTCCCCAAGACTGCGAGTCCGAAGACAAACGGAAGGTAGTCAGGGTGATGGAGCGTAAGTGGGAGTGGCGCACCAATACTGAATTCGACGTTGTGCTTACTCGGAATAGATTCCGTGAGGACCACCCGCTTGTCGAGTGCTTTCGGAGCGTGGGCAGGTGTTACTGTGCTTGGGATTCGGTCTCCTTTACAGCTGCGGAGCACTTTCGTAGCAGCGCTCAGCACTGCTTTTGTGCCACTCATGGTGACTGTCCACGGTTCTCTACGTGCGCGTTCATGGAGCGCCTCGAGGTCTTTCTTTGTGACACCAGTCAGGGCCTTCTGGAGGACTGTAGCTGACGCAGATTGACGGCGATCAGTGGCACCGAAGATAGTGTTCTGGAGGGCACGATGCGCCTCTCCCCGAGCGTCTTCTTTTTGGAGTTCGAGATCGTTGTGAAGGTTCTTTTTGATGCGGTCAACTTCAGTCGCTTTGAATGCTGGTGCTTCGAGCATGGCCCGAAAGAGTTTGAGGAGTACCGGTGCTGTAGCGAGCTGCCCACGGAGGTTGATGCTGAGGATGCTGCGATGCACATTCACTGAAATTCCCCCGCCAGTTTTCCCGAGAGTGTCGAGAAAGGCTTCGCGTGTGAGGGTGCCTGCTCCAGCTAAGAGTGCCTCAGCGTAGATAGCTTCAGCCGCATCGTTGTGCGCAGTGTACGCCTGATGAATATCAACTGACACGGTAAGGGTAAACAGCTTTGCGTGAGCATCGGTGTGTGTGCCGCCAAGCATGTGGGGCAAAGAAAATGTTTCAAACTGCATACTAGTTGGTACCAATGAAATAGCCGATAGTGAGCTGCGATTCGTCAATGTTTGTTTTTGCGAGGGTCAGGAGTTCTTTGGCGGTGAGGCTCTTGAGGATCTTTTCTGTATCGAAGTAGAGACTCCAATCACCCGTGGCGACGTACTCAGTGAGCTCCATGGCAATCCGGAGCGATGACGTGCGACTGAGGTACTCCTCAGTCAGGGTGCGGGCAACGATCTTCTTTAAGAGAGGGGTTACCACTGCTGGGGTGATTCCAGCGATGAGTGCGCGCACCTCACGCTCGATGTCTGCATGCGCTGTGCCTGGAGCAAGGGTAACGGTGAGGGATGCCATGTTGCGGTCGGCGCCAGGGTTAAGGCTTCCCTCTACAGCAGTCACGCGGCCAGTATCAACCAGTGCCTTATAGAGCACACTCTCTGGGCCATCGGTGAGTACTGCCAGGAGCGCTGACATCACGAACCATTGTTTTGACGGCATACCATCGTGCTTGATACCGAGAACGAGTAGGTTGGTGCTCGACGGCCGTACGATTGATACTCGACGAATACCCTCCTGCTTCGGCTCGACTGCCGTAATGCGTGGAATTGGTGTGGTGGGATTGGTGAGGTGGCCGAATTGCTTTTTAACCTCATTGAGGGCAGACGTTTCATCGATGTCACCAATCACCATCATGGTGGCATTGTCGGGTCGGTAGAAATTACGATAAAAGCGTTCCAGTTTCGCTGGAGTGTAGGCTTCAATGTCGTGCCTAAACCCAATCGTTTCGTGGCTGTAGGGGTGCGAGTGGAAGGCGGTGGCCATCATTGCTTGGTTTACAGCAAAGTGCGGGTCACCAAAGTACATATCAAACTCGGAGAGCACATTGTTGCGCTCAGGGAGAAATTCTTTGTCAGTTAAAATGACGTCCACCATTCGCTCTGCTTCGATGGAAAGCGCTCGAGTGAAGTGCTCTCGCGGGTAGCTGAAGTAGTAGGTGGTGCGATCTTGCCAGGTGTTGGCGTTTAGGGTGCAGCCGGTCTCGCGTTCGAACTGCATGGCGCCAGAGTCAATTTTCTTTTGGAGGTCTTGCTTCGTCGGCTTAAAGAGCATGTGCTCGAGCATGTGTGCAAGTCCGGTTTCACCCGTGATTTCATCTTTAGCGCCGACCCGGTACGTTATGTTGGTGGTTACCACACCGGTGTTAGGAATGTGCTTGTAGAGTACGGTAAGACCATTGCTCTTGAGCCGGTATTCAGCAATGTCGCCGACAGTGCGGACGTGGGTGTAGCCGGAAATGGACGGTTTAGTCGGGCTGCTCTTTTGACTTTTTGACATCTTCGATGAATTTTTTATATTCGGTAAAAACGTGGTTGAACTCGCTCAGGATACCATTTTTGAGTCGCCGGTTCAGCATGTTGCTAATTTCTTGGTAGATCAGGATGCGTTCATCAAGTGAACCACCAAAATCTGCCACAAAGCGGTGGTGGTCATCAAAGTACTCCTCCACTATAGAGCGCATGTTATGAATCTTGTCGGCTGCAGAAATGAGCAGTGCCTCTGGTGGTGCGTCTTTCAATTGCTTACTGTAGCGGTCCTTCTTTTCGCGCCAGGTATGGGTTTTGTGCTCACTATCTTTAGGTTCGGAGATGGCTTCTACAATTTCTCGCACCTTCCCACCGAAGTCTTCCTCAAGCTCTTCGGGGGCGTAGTCGGTATCTTCAAGGGTGTCATGGAGGAGTGCTGCAATCAGTGTGTCCTCGTCATCGGTATAATCGCTGGCAATCATTGCTACCGCGAAGAGGTGGCTCACGTACGGCACCGCTAAACTCCCCTTACGAATCTGCCCCTTATGAAGGACGGTAGCTGCTTTGAGTGCGAGTTCAATACGGTAGGAATACATGGTGTATGAATTATAGGCCTAAAAACGGCTATGTGCCATAGCGACGCAGGCTTGGCGCGCTGTTGTCGTTGGCGGCGCCACCACCAAATCGGCGTACATCGTTGCTCGACATGCGCCCAGACATTGGCCTCGAGTTGGAGTTTGCGGCACTTCGTCGAAGCTGATCCATTTCCTGTCGTCGGGCGTCTTCGAGGCGCCGACGAAGGATGTCCGTGTCTCGGCGGGCATTTTCCGCCTTCATGGTGTATGCCCGCTCCTCTTGTTCCTTGCGATCGATTTCACGTTCAATCCGCGCTCGTTCTTGAGCAAACTTTTTCTCGGTACCCTCGACGCTCCGGAGCGTTACGGATTTATCCTTGGCAAATTCAGCTTGATCACGATCAAAGCGCATCTGGGCCTTCTTGAACTCTGCTTCAGCAGCTGCAAACTTTTCTCGCGCTCGTTCGTATTCTTTTTTTGATGCCTCAAGCTCTTGTTCACCGCGTGTGATTGGTTGGCTGACACGGGTAATCTGCGCCTGCTGGTCATTGAGGAGGCGGTTGAGCTCTGTGCGGAGTGCTGTTAGCTGCTGCGCTACGATGCGTTGGTTGTCTGCGTATAAGCTCTGCTGGTGTTCAGCATCGGTGAGACTTTTTTGGATATCAGAAACTGATGACATAGGCTACAGTGCGTTTTCAGCTTCTAGAATAGCACGCTTCTTAGTCTCTCCCCCGCGGTTATATCCACCGAGCGTGCCGTCACTGCGAATGACTCGGTGACACGGGACGGAAGGATCATAATTCTTCGCCATGGTGTTAGCGACCGCGCGAGACGCGAGCGGGTTTCCGGCAGCGGTTGCAACTTCCTTGTAGGTCATCACCTTCCCCTTCGGGATCTGCCGAACGATGTTTTTAACTTT
Organism: uncultured Candidatus Saccharibacteria bacterium; assembly: GCA_964425655.1. GTDB lineage: Bacteria > Patescibacteriota > Minisyncoccia > Phycocordibacterales > UBA918 > OLB19. The sequence goes on from CAYRMU010000010.1 coordinate 9,579, forward strand.
TTCAGTGAAATTCATACTGTACTTAATGAAATACAGGGGTTAAACCCCTGTATTTATAGCGGTGCTTTAGTCCTTGGTGTTCATTTTCTTGTGAATTGCGAGGAGCTTCTTGCCGCAGGCTTCGCGGTACGGGCAGAACTCACAGTTGTCTCCAGTTGGCGGGAGGTGGTCGGTTTCAAGGCAGGCTTTAACCTTCACGAGGGTTGGTTCGATCCACTTCGTATCAGTTACGACGGGTACGAGGGTGGTTTCAAAGACGAGCTTGTCGTCAAAGGCATCAACGTCCTTACTGGCGTTGGCATAGACCAAGTAACCGGTTTCTTCTACCCGGAACCCGTTCTTCTCGAGAAGCCAACGGTACACCCCGAGCTGCCTCGTGTACTGCTGGTCCCAGGGGCTATCGGAGAGTTCGGTGATTGAGCCGTCCTTTGAGGTTGACTTGTAGTCGACAATAATCAGCGTACCTTTTGGTGTTATCCAGATATCGTCAACGCCTCCAGAGACGGTCAGCCCCGTGGTCGGTTCGATGTACTCAATACCAACGAACGGATCGCGCCAAGTATCCATTTTTTCGTGCAGAAATGGCACAGCGTCTATCTTGTACTTGGTCATTATTGGGTGCGCTGTCTTGGCGTGCCGGTGTACATCAAATTCCTTTTTAAAGAGTTCATCAACGGCAATGTTGAGGTTAAATGACGGAAAGCCAGGGCGCTTCGTGCCAAGCTTGTTATCGAGGTAGAAGCAACGTGGGCACTCAATAAAGAAATCTACCTTCGACCGGGAAAGACGCCACTTCGCGCCACCGTAGTTCCAGTCTTTGTGTCGGTCGGGATTGTATCGTTTTACATATTCACTCATACCGGCCAGTATACCATGTACAAAAAGAGCCCCATTTGGGGCTCTTTTCTGTAGTCTGTGTAGGTGCAGCTTACTGTGCAGTGAAGGTGGTCATGCCGCCTTCAACAATCAGGTCACCGTCGAGGTTGAATTCACGGTTGCCGTCTTCAGAATAAAATACTACAGCGTACTCACGTCCTGCTACTGTTGGTGCGAGGAGGTCAACACTGGTAGGAACGAGGCCTTGCTCTTCACTGAAGCGAGCTGCGCCAAGGATACTGCCAAGCTGTTCGTCACTGTAGATGCGAACTGCAACCCAACCTTCTGCAGTTGGGAAGGTTGCACTCTCAAGTGCAACAGATGCGCCAGCAGGCTGGTCGTTAACATTGAGTGCGCCGTCACCAATCATCATATCGCCACCCTTTGTTTCTCCTTCGGTTGCGCCTTCAGTTGTAGTTTCTCCCTCGGTCTCACCTGCTACTTCAGAGGTAGTTGCTTCTTCATCAGTTGGGGTCATCTTCTCTTCTTTTGGTGAACCACTGAAGGCCCACACGAGGAGTCCGCCGATGAGGAGACCTGATACAAACGATACGACTGTCTTTTGACCTTCCTGCTTTTCTTGATCTGACATACGAAAATTCTGAAAACAATGCTTATATACAACGATTATATCAGCTGCTCTCTCCCCCGCAAACATTGACAACCGCCTGTTTGCTGGCGCGTTAGGGAGTCTGCGGGTGTTTTAGTGGCCAGCAACCGCCACTTCCCCACTTGTGAGGCTTTCCGCCTCAGCGATAACTTGCTCCATGCGCTTAGGGCTCAAGTGTGCGTGGCGAAGGAGGTGCGGCTTATCGATGATATCGCTACAGACAATCACGCCTCGGTCGATGAGGGCACGTTTTTGGGTGGTGGAGATACTCTGCAGTACGCTGATTGGGTAGATTTTTGCCTTTTGAATGCGGTCGTGGAGGTTGTTTTCCTTGGGGTAGTCCCATGAAAGGAGTGTTAACCCAGAACACGCTGCGTACTTCTCGGCAGTCGTGGTGAACTTGGTATTGGTGACTACCATGAGTTCGGTAATGCCACAGATATCTGCGTTACAAATCTTGGCTGAGCGAAGGTCGTGGAGGCGAGCAAACGAGTAGAGCACTACCTGCAGGTCAGACTTTACGCCGGGACTGGCATGAAACTTTGCTTCAGCAACAAAGCTGTGGTCGTTCTTGTACGCGGCCACGTCGAGCTCGTGCTCTGCGCAGTGACCCTGCAAGATAACGCGAGTTTGCGTGGTGTAGCCCTCTGCCTGAAACAGGCGTGAGAGAAAATCTTCAAAGGGAAAGCCGGTTGGGCCAAGACCAAAGAGGGCGCGTCGCAGTGAGTACCGTGCACGAATCGGTGCATCGCTCTGGCGCAGCATCTCAAAGGCGAGACGATAGATTTCTTGGGTAGTGATACCGTCGTAGAGTACTGTCTCTGTTTGTGCGACGATATCCTCTATCTCGCTTTCGGTTGCTCCAGCGCGGCGCAGTGAGCTGCGTAGTTTGTCGGTATGAAATGGCTCGCGGTTACCGTCCGCTTTGATGACCGTAATTGACATTAGGCAATGATACCACCCCCAAGGCAGCGTGAACCATCGTATAGTACACAGGACTGGCCACTGGCAGGGACGTCACTCGCTGCTGCGAGCGTTAGGGTGAGTGATGTGTCAGTGATGGCTGAGACAGTTGCTGTTTGCGGCTTCTGCCGGTAGCGAATTTGGAACGAAATCGGTGCACCTACAGCAAGGGAGGTCGTTAGGTTTACCTGCTCGAGTGTGAGTGTGGCGCGAGGAGGCAGCGCTGCCGCCGCTGCGGCAACGGTAATGGTGTTGGCTGCTACATCACGGGCGACAACGAACTGTGCCGTGGTGTTGGGCTGCGCTGTATGGAGAGTAAAGCCGTGGCGTTGCCCGAGGGTGTAGATAAGCGCGCCTTCGTGCGTACCAATTACTTCCCCGCGTTCGTTTAGTACGTTCCCTGGAATGAGCTCTACGTAGTGACTCATAAACTCCTTGATGTCGATATGGCCTAAGAAGCAAATACCCTGGCTATCCTTCTTTTCGGCAGTTAAAAGACCTGCAGCAGCCGCTTCAGCGCGAATTACTTCTTTTGGGCTATCACCTACCGGGAAGAGTGTCTTAGAAAGTTGCTCCTTGGTGAGGGTCCATAAGAAATAGGTTTGATCTTTGTTTTCATCAACGCCGCGGTGCATCGTGGGTGCGCCGTCAACATCTATCCGTTGTGCGTAGTGCCCCGTCGCCACGAAGTCTGCTCCATGCGCATTCGCAAACTCCAAAAAGGCGCCAAACTTCACGTACTTGTTGCACATGACATCGGGGTTGGGTGTGCGGCCGGCTTTGTACTCGTTGATAAAGTATGTAGCCACATCGTCACGATAGGCTGCTTCAGCGTCGCAGGTCAAAAACGGAATTCCGAGCTTCGCGGCTACGCGCATCGCATCAAGCCGTTCCTGTTCCCAGTTACAGACAAGCCAGTCCGGGTGCCAGACTTTAATAAACACGCCGACCACGTTGTAACCGGCACGCAAAAGCCGCAGCGCTGCGACTGAGGAGTCGACACCGCCAGAGAGGCCTACGAATACTGTCTGCGTTGTTGTCATGTAGTGGTACGCTAGCAAAACCCCTAGAAAAGAGCAATGCCTATCGCAAGTACTGAGCAATATTGTCGTTATGCCCATCGAGCGTTTCAGCGTAGTAGAAGTCACCCGCTTCATCGGTTAGGTAGTAAAAGTAATCTGATGGAGTGGGTTCAAGCACGGCTTTGATAGCGGTGAGGCCGGGGTTACTGATGGGTGTTGGCGGCAAGTCTGGGTACAGGTAGGTATTGTACGGACTATCAACTTCACGGAGGTTCTCCGCAAGTTCGCCGGGCGCGAGCTCGTTAAGGGGTGTATCAAGCGTGTACTCAATCGAGGCGTCGGCTTGTAACGCCATGCCAATCTCCAGACGGTTTTGGAAAATGCCTGAGACCATTTTCATAGAGGTTTCGTCGTTGGCCTCACGCTCAATAATAGAGGCGAGAATAAGTACTTCGTACTCGGTAAATCCGCTCGCTTCGATTTGTGGACGCAGTGCGGTGATGCGTTCTTCGTATGTCTCGCGCTGGAGCGCAATGACGTCTTCGGCAGAAAACGTCGGTGGTACTAAGTACGTCTCTGGGTAGAGGTACCCTTCTTGCTCTGATGCGAGGCTGCTGTATCTAGCAGCGTCAAAGTCAGGGAGTGTTTGAGTAATGAGCTGTGCGACGTCTTTCGCGCGCATGCCTTCCGGTATGGTGAGTCGAATTGATTCATCGTCGATTGCCCCCGCCCCGAACCGCTCAGCGACACTAAAGACTGACTGTGCTTCTGGAAAAGAATACACACCAGCAAAAATGGCGGTTGGGTCGTGATGGAGGGTTAATAGTGCGTAGAGTATAAACGAAGAACGAACTACTCCGGCTTCATGAGCAGCTTCGGCGATACTCGAAACAGACATACCAGGAGTCACTACCACTTGTCGTTGTTCACTGCTCTGCGTTGGGGCACTAGTCAGCCATAAAAAACTGGCACCACACACAAAAAGTGCGAGCGCCAGTCCAGACACAAGGCGGTACTTTTTGGTTAGTGGCATTGCTGGCGTCTCAGGCGTTTCAATCGATGGTTCCATATAAGTGTTACGTAGGTAGTTGTCCAGTCGGTAAGTTCGGTGGTGCTTCGGCGCGGGTTGAGGTCACGCGGTTGAGGGTTGGGGTCACAGCGACGAGGCCAGGCGGATGAAACAGTGTTGCCATTTCCTCAGTCGAGAAAACCTTTGGATTCATTGGGTACATCGAACGCTTCTTGTAATTCTTAAGCTCGTCTCGTTTCATGGCTGGTATTTTAGTGCCAAATGGGTCAGCAAACAGTTTGTAGTTGAGGTCAGTGCGCCATCGAACTCCAATACCATTTTGATTTTTTGACTCAGTGGCAGCAAAAGAACGAATGGTGCGACCAATAATAGTTGCGTCAAACTTGGCGATACTCTCATCGACGAGGTAGCACCAGCGAATACCAGTTTCATAGCCGTACTTGCTCGTATTGCGCTCGATTGCCGTGACCGTATCGCGCTCCCCTTGGGTGAGGCGCGGTGCACCGTCGAGCTCAGGTAGTCCTACACGCGTCTTCGGGTCACGTTGCATAATCTCATTGATTTTCTTAGCAGCATCCTTGGTCCACTCGGGTTTTGCTTCGAGTTGCCCATGCTTGAACGATTTTTCCCGGTGCGCTACACAGACAAACTGAATCCATACTTGCTGTCCAGGACCAATACTGCTGATGACTTCGAGCATCGGTGTGATAGGGTCGACCTTCTCTTCTTCTTTCGGCATCTGATCCATTTTAAAGTCAATGTATGTCTTGATTGGAAGAACCTCATCTTTTTTCTTGTTCATATGAAAGCTCATGAACGACCAGCCCTTAAGGTCGCCTGGTACCTCTGCAGTGTAGTCAATTTTTTGATCAACCACTTCGATGCCGGGATACTGTGCGTAGAGGTTATCTTTGAGCGTACGAACAAACTTTGAGGGGACTGACGCATAAAAACGTACGTCCCCTCCTCGCGAGACAATCTCAAAGCTGTACTCAATTGGCCGCTTTCCATCGAGGTAGGTCTGCATGAGGTTGTCAGGGCTGGCAGCATTGTGAATTTGCGTAAAGACAAAATCCATACCTTCAGGAGACTTCGTCACCACTGGTGGTAGCACAATCTCCACCACGCTTCGTCCACTTTCATATTTAAACTTATGCCCCACTGACTCGGTCCACTTATCAAAGAAAATATAGAACGTAATGTACGGCAGCCAAAGGGGTGCTGTGTAGAACATAAACGTGATGGCTTTGGTCTCGGTGATACCGAGGTAGTTGATGGTGAGAAAGGCAAGGAAAATACCCACAACGACGAGAACAATGCCGTAGTCGATTTTTTCATTTTCCAAGGTGCCAATGACTGGGATTTTCTCGTATTCCATGACCTCACTATTGTACAACAAAGACACCCGTAAATGCGGAGCATTTACGGGTGTCTTTGGATAAGTCACTGAGGTGCTTAATCGAGTACGGTGTAACTTCCGTTTGGAAGTCGCTTGAAAAGGTTGTGGTCCTGGAGGTTAACGACGATTGTGTTGTCTTTCACGTATCGCTCCTTGCGTACTTTATCGATGATTTCTTCTCGAGAGAGTGGACCATGCTTCTTAAGGATCTCCTGGAGTACGTCTTTCACGACGCCTGCACTGTAGCCCCACTCAGTCAGTGCGTAGAGTCCGCGACCGACAAGAACGAAGCGTTCATCCTTAATGAGTTCGTTGTGAGTAGTGGCAGTGTGTGCTTTCTTCTCAAAGAGTCCTTCAATCGCTTCAGCTACTTCGCGGAAATGCATTGGTGAACCGTGGCGCTTCACGACGAGGTAGGCGTAGTCACGGATTCCCTTAACGCGGACGTTTGGACTCGTGGCGTCCCCCCATTCACCGAGCGGATTGCGGGCGATTTGGCGAGAAATCAAGAGCCATCGCTTGAGTACCTGTTCATCTTGCTCGTCGGTGGTATTGGCGAGTTCTGAGCGGAATCGGTTGAGAATTTCTTCTTCACTCACGAGTTCATCTTTGTTGATAGACTTTGAGAGGTTCTTGAGGGCCTGCTCGACAGCGTCTGCCACCTTCTTTTCAGTGAACCAGCGGTGCGCGTAGCCACCGCTTTCTTTTGCGCGGTAGAACGGTGCGCCTACAACGAGGAGGAAGTAGATGTGATTTCGGAGGATTGGGTCATTCGTCATTTCTTCGAGGAGGATGTCCTCAGCGATGATGCCGCCACCAAGCTCAGCAATAATCTGCTGGAGCTCTTCAAAGATAACCGTGAACTCAGCGTAGCTGTCAGACTTTTGAATGGCGGTAATGCCGTGATTCTCAATCTGGCGAACACGCTCACGGGTAATACCGTACGCTTGGCCAATGGCTTCAAGGGTGAGTTTTTCACCATCCGCAGCCAAACCGTAGCGCTTTTCAAGCACGTCACGGGCCCGCTCGGGAAGGTTCGTCAAGAGTTTCTTGGTAATCTGTTTAGGTTTAAACGAAATCATACGAAATAATTTTAATCACATTCAACTCCAGTCCCAGATGTGCTCCGGGTACCGGACCTCCAAATAAGTACAGTCATTTTTATCATGGTATTTGACATGTGTCAACAACATTGTTCTGCACCAATCCCCTATCCCCCAACAATGAAGTTGAGAATACGACCAGGAACATAGATAACTTTCTGAACCGGTCCTTCGAGCCACTTGGCGATAGCGGCATCGGTTCGGGCAATTTCTTCGGCCACTTCTTGTGGTGCATCAGGGGCGATGGTGATATTACTGCGTAACTTACCATTTACCTGGACCCCAATGGTAACCTCCTTGTCCTTAGCCATATTTTCGTCATATTCAGGGAAGGTTTGCGTATGAATCGATGTCGACATACCCTTCTCGGACCAGAGTTGTTCGGTAATATGGGGTGCAAACGGGGCGAGCAGCTTCAAAAAGGCTAAGTACGTAGCCTCGGTGATGCCGGTTTTTTCTGCCTGGTTGATGAAAATCATCATGGCACTAATGCCGGTATTGAATTTAAAGCCCTCAATGTCGTCCCGGACCTTTTTGATGGTCTTGTGGAGTTGAGCAGTGGTTTCTTCAGGCTCAGCGGCTCCAATGTGGCTTGCCAGTCCATTGACCCGTTCAAGGAAGCGCCGCGCACCCACTACCCCGTCTTGGCTCCAGGCAATAGTGTTTTCAAATGGCCCCATGAACATCTCGTAGACGCGGAGCGTATCAGCACCGACGAGCTTCACGATGTCGTCGGGGTTGATTACGTTCCCCCAGCGCTTACTCATCTTGCGTCCGTCCTCGGCCAGGATGAAGCCAAGGAACTCGAGGCGTTGGAATGGTTCAACCGTTGAAACGGCACCAATGTCGTAGAGGAACTTGTGCCAGAAACGAGCGTAGATGAGGTGGCGCACGGCGTGGTCGCCACCGACGTACACATCAACTGGCGCCCAGTACTGCTCTTTTTCCGTAGATACTAATGCATCTGCATTTTTTGGGTCCATGAAGCGCAGGTAGTACCAGGAAGAGCCTGCCCATTGCGGCATGGTGTTGGTCTCGCGCTTCGCTTCCTTGCCGCAGGTAGGGCACGTGGTATTGACCCATGCGTCGATTGCTGCGAGTGGTGACTGCCCGTCACCGGTTGGCTCGTAGTGCTCTACCTCGGGCAACATGACTGGTAGTTGCTCGTACGGTACAGGAACTGCCCCGCAGTCGCTACAGTGTACAATCGGAATTGGTTCACCCCAGTAGCGCTGGCGACTAAATACCCAGTCACGGATTTTGTACGTATTGGTCATCCGCCCGCCGACTTTGGTAACAATGGCTTCCTTAGCGGTTTCTGAATCAAGGCCGCTGTAGGTACCCGACTGTACCAGCTGTCCTCCACCGGTGTAGCATTCTTCCCCGATAAAAGTTAGCCAGGCATTCCTGTGTGCGGTCCACGTAACAAGCTTCGCAACGTCTTCTTTCTTGGTCCACGCAATCGTGTGTTTGCCATCTTCGAGCTCTGACGGAACCTGGTTGAGTGATTTCAGTTTGATATGGTAGAAGTGGCTCTTCGTCTTCTGATTCTTGTCTTTGGTGTGTCGGTATGCGAGCGCGGTATGGATTTCAATTGGTCCGGCTACAATTTCATAATCAGTAAAGCCGGTTTCTTCGATTAGCTCACGCCCGATAGCAATTTCATGGAGCTCGCCTTCGGTTCCTCCACCGACAAAGTGAACGTGGTCAGGTTCACTTCCATCAGCCTCGCGTTCAAGGAGAAATGTACCATCGGTAGGGTGTTCAATAATGAGGTCAACCACATCGCCTCGATCAATCGTCTCAACTCCTTCTTTGGTGTCGAAAGTGTAATGCCGGGCAATTACGGGAATAACTGGTAAGCCAAACTTCCGCGCAAACTCGTTATCGCGTTCATCGTGGGCTGGAACAGCCATAATCGCGCCCGTGCCGTAGCCAGCCAATACGTAGTCCGCGATGAAGACGGGAATCTGCTCGCCTGAAGCTGGGTTTGTGGCTGTAATACCTTCAAGCTGTACGCCCGTCTTTTCCTTCGTTGCATCGAGACGGTCTTTCTCCTCCTTTTGCTTCGCGCTTTCAACATACATCTCCACTTCACCAAAGTTCGAGATCCGAACTCGAACTTGTTGAACAATTGGGTGCTCAGGAGCAAGAACTAAGTAGGTAGCGCCAAAGAGCGTATCAGGGCGTGTCGTAAAGACCGTGACGGTGTCGCCAGTCGAGAGCGTGAAGTTGATTTCGGCACCCTTTGAGCGACCAATCCAGTTGCGCTGTGCTTCCTTGATGTGCTCCGGCCACGCGAGCGTGTCGAGGTCTTCGAGCATACGGTCGGCGTACTCGCGAATCTTTAGCACCCACTGGCGCATAGGCTTCTTCTCTACCAAGCTACCGCAGCGTTCACACGTACCATCACTTTCGAGATCTTCGTTCGCGAGACCGGTCTGACAGCCCGGGCACCAGTTAATTGGTTCGTACGATTCAAAAGCTAAGCCTTTCTTGTAGAGCTCAAGGAAAATCCACTGTGTCCATTTGTAGAACTCAGGGTCGGTGGTGTTTATTTCTCGGTCCCAGTCGTAGTCAAAGCCGAGGAGCTGGAGCTGCTCTTTAAAACGGGCGACGTTCTTCTCTACTGCAGCGCGTGGGTGCACTTTATGTTTGATAGCGAAGTTTTCAGCCGGTAGACCAAACGCATCCCAGCCCATTGGGTGAAGTACTTCGTGTCCAGTCATGCGCTTGAAACGGGAGTAGATGTCGGTCGCGATGTAGCCCTTTGGGTGACCAACGTGCAACCCTTCACCTGAGGGGTACGGGAACATATCGAGGACAAAGGTCTTTGGTTTGCCGCTCGCTTCATTGGTTTTATATATCCCACTCTCTTGCCAGGCTTTTTGCCACTTCCCTTCAAACGCGCTACTTTCAAACTTTTTGTGCATAGTGCTCCGTCGCTAACCATTAATCAAGAGGTTCATTATGCCGTGAAATTGAGATAATTCAAGGTACACCTCTTTAGCTTTGCGTTGTAACGATGTTCGAGTTCGGATCTCGAACTGGGGGCACTTTACTTTACATAATTTTATACAGTGAATGTTTAGTTCGAGATCCGAACTCGAACTTTGGTCGATACTCTACGTTAGTATTGAATGTATATCACTCGGAGTGTTGAGGATGAATTCTGGTTTCAAGACTTGGAGTAGGGCGTCGCGGCCACAGTAGCCCCAGGCGACGCCAATGAGCTTGTCCTCGCTCAGCATATCGCGGAGTTCATAGACGTCAGCTAGCGTGTCGGTGAAGTAGTACACATCCCTAGGACTCACGCCCCAGTCAGCACAGATAAGCTCAATCTTCTCTTCTTTCGAGTGATGGTCTTCAAAGGCGAGGATGTGCGTTGGGTTTATCTGAGTCGTTTGCATGGCGGGAATGACGTACTGCTGTGACCCACTCGAGACAATTGCCTTATACGGTGTGTCGAGGGCTTCAATGCGGCGTACAAACTCACTAAAGAGTGGAAAGCCGTTCTCGTGCATCGCTTTCCCGAAGTGCTGCGTCCAGGTGTATATTTTATGCATTTCGCTTTCCGTGAGTGCGTGGTTGCGAACGTGCTTTGGTTTGTTTGAGGCGTAGGCGAGGTTATTGGCGAGTGCGGTTTCTATGTCGGTTCCATCGACTATGGCTGTGGCGCGTGCAGAGGCCTGGCGTGTGTCACCAATAACGCCGTCAAAATCAAAGATGAGGTAGTGTTGCATAGATCCTTAGTATGCCTGATTATCCACATTTCCTCAAAACAAAACACCGCGAGGTTGTGCTCGCGGTGTTGTTCGTAAGCGTTAGTTACATCGGCAGAGCGGCTTTCATGTCGATAGGTGTGGTGATGAGTCGGTCAAAGCACCACTCGCCGGCTTGGTGATTCCAGTTATAGTTGGCATCAATAGGCATTGCGTAGGAGTCTTCGATACCTGCTGAGGCTGCTGAAAAATTAGCACACAATTCGTAGTTGGTTGTGCCGGTTACGGTGTAGACGTAGCTGCTCCGTCCTTCTGGTGCTACCGGGAGTGGAATGGCACCGTACGCATCAGCGAGGCTCGCTGGTAACTTTTGGTAGGTAAGGTAGTAGTTCTCTATGTATGACTGCGCACTCTGGAGATCCATGACTTGCTGCTCATCGAGTCGCTGCTCACGAACTTCGCTTGGTGTTTCAATGTACTGGAAGCCAAACGTAAGTGATGTAATAACCAAGACAACAGCTCCAATGGCAAACTGCATAGAGCGGTCGACTCGCTGGTTGAAGTAGCCACGTACGTCGAGGATGTAGTAGTGGAAAGCACTACCAACAATCAAGAGCAGTGCAAATACTTTGTAGATAAAGCGCGTGGTAATCTCACCGTTGAGGAAGTAATTGATGAGCGTTACGAGGTCGCCGAGGATAATCCCACCAGCGACGAGGAGTGAAAAGTACACAAGCCAGCGCGTAATGCCGGTGTAGTCTCCGTTGCTCTCCTTGCGACGGTTTTGGTTACTGATACGGGTGAGGGTGAGGTAGGTTGGGAAAAATACAATCAAGACTGCCATACAGGTGCGAATGGCTTGGCGCGCACTCTCCCCTTCCCAGTAGTACGACTCATCAGGGAATTTGAGGTTAATAATACTAAACACGAGTACCGTGAGCGCGGTGATGGAAACGTAGAGCGCAATTAAGGCGCCGAGCTGTATCACAAAGTGCTTTGGTGTATTTTTTTGCATATATAAAAAGTATATACCTGTCGTTCTAAAAGAAAAGCCATCGCGGCGTACTAGGTATATAAAATGACGCACCATGGCGGTGCGTCATTGCGGCTTTGTGGGTATCGGTGGACTCACAATGGTTCGACGACGTGGTTCGGTGGGGTTTAGTACTGCCGCTTGCCGTGCATGCGTTGGACAGCGCGGATGAAAGGTGCCGCCGTGCTGCTGTATGATAGTGCTACAGATGCACCGCGGCGTATCGTCGCGCTCAAGTACGGCTCCCATGAACTTTGATAACGCGTCTGCTAGCTGAAAGATTGAGGTTGTCATTACCAGTCCCTGTCTACGGAGAGAACATGTCTGCAACAATGGTACGACAACGTCGCTGCTTGTCGAGCTGCCGGGTAGGAAAAACGGCCGGAAGCTTTGCTTCCGGCCGTTAGTAGCTTACGTAGCCCCAGCACGCATCTTGGCATGTACGATGAGTGCTGCGTGGTCTGAGTTTACGGTGTCATCAATCGTTAGTGTTGCGTTGAGTTCATGGGAGGCAAAAGCATGGTCAGCCTCCATGATGTCACCCGTGTAGTGACTGGTACGCGTGCGCCACACGCCGTTGCGGGCATTGAGGTGCCAGCCACCAACTCGGCTAAAGACGACCGATGAGGTAATTAGCTTAACCGTTTTGGTTGCAGTTACCACGTTCAGGTCACCGACAAGGATGGCTCGCGGACGATAGTTGTCGTCGCGGGCAATGGTGTCGAGATGATCGTAGTTGGCTGCCATAAGCCGCAGGATACCCGCTGCTTGTTCGTTACGCCAGGAAAAGTCACTCGTCTTGTCGCTCTTAAACCAAGCACCGTGTACGTGCGCAACGGTGATAACCCCGTCTGCATCATGGATGTCAATTGCCTGCCCGGTTTTGCCCGCCGGCGTGCCACTCGCTGCATCAAAGGTTTTGCCAAGGTACCCGTAGATAAAGCTGTCGCGGTACGTATGCGGTATCTCTTTGCGGACAAACATCGCGTTGCCGTACTCAATCTCAGGATACTCCGAAGCTTCCATATCATGCAGGTAGCCCCGCATCTGCGGTGCAAAGTAGCCCACAAACTCATCGCCAAGGGCGGTGGCAATATGGTCGAAGAGTTTAGTGTTTATGTATCCGGTTCGCTTTCCCTTGTCCCGCGGTGTGACGTGGGTCGGTACATGCGCCGGAGCACGGTGTACCTCTTGGAAGCAGAGCACGTGCGCTCCTTCCTTGAGACGTATGACATCTTCGACAATCTTGCCGGTGCAATCGGCCCAGGTATTAAGTGATACAACGCGAAGCTCATCAAGCTGCATGCGCGGCCTCCTTTCTGTATAAGGTACGTATCTGGCCGATACGGTACCGCAAAATGCGGCGTTTGCCAAACGAAACGCGGCCGGAAGCAAAGCTTCCGGCCGCGTGTTCATTGGAAAGTCAGTGTATGACTAGTCTTCGTCAGTTGTGAATGACTCAGTGTCACCACAGACAATCACATCGTCTCCATCCTCGTCTTCAAAAGCAACACAGAGGGTGTAGAAGATTTCGGTATCATCGTTGAGTCCACCAATGCTTGCCCAGTATGACTTCTCGCCGTCAGCGTTACTGTCAACAGCAATTTTTTGGAGGTTATCGCCGTCTTCATCGATAGCTGAATACGTATCGTAGTCACTGGCGATATCATCCACCTGATCCTCATCTTCACCGTAGACAAAGAATACGTAGCCGTCTTCGAAGTCGTTCATGTCGAGTGATCCCTCGAGTTCAACGTAGCTCGTACTGATGTCGTTAGCATCGAGGTCATCAATGACTGGCATGTCTTCATCATTGGTTCCGTTGTCGTCATCGTCGTTGCTGTCATCGTCAGTGCGGAAGCTAAGGATAGCGCCGTAGTCTCGGTCACCATTTTCGTCTTCCGCAATAGCACGGAAGTAGTAGGTTGTGTCTTCATCGAGGTTCGTGATGCGAGCACTAAAGGCTTCCTCATCTTCATCCTCTTCCACTACTACATTTGTGGTCTCGCGAGAGAGGTTGTTGACTGAGGTGCCCCAGCGGAAGTAGACAATCGCTTCGTCTTCACCGTCGAAGTCGAGTTCACCACGGAGGGTAGCTTCCTCGTCTTCAATGTCGGCAGCACTCTTTGTTGTGACATCAACATCACTGTTGCCGTACCCACCGTTGTTGTATCCGTTACTTTGCGCAGCCTGGAGCTGTGCTAAGAGTGCTTGCAACTGGCGAATGTACTGCTGTAGGTACTCGGTTGAGTACACGGTGTTGTTGGTGTAACGGTATTCGTTCTTGTACTTTACCTTGTACGAACTTCCGCACTTTCCGTGAGAGTTACTGTATCCGTTATAGCTACATGATGCTTCTGCGGTTGGAGTGGTCGCCACTGCGCCACTGAACACTGCAACACATACAAAGGCTGCAATAAAAAGTTTGTTTTTCATAAATAGTATATACACAAAATAAGCTACCAATACGTCCTTCATCTCTATAATGCCGTAGCGCGACAAAAACGTTACAGACGTAGACGAATAGTAGTACATCGCCTCAATTTGGCAAGAGGCGGCTCGCTTTGTCAATTACTACGTATGGCGGTACAATACACCCCTATGAAACCTGATGATTTGAAAAAAGCGCCGAAGCTGTTTGCTGAGAACATTAAAATTGGCTACACACCGGAGTACTTTGTGCTTGGTTTGAGTTCTGGTAGTCAGGCACAGATTTACTCACTAACTCCCGGACACGCGAAGCGTCTCCTGCAGTACCTAACCCATGAGCTCAAAGGCTTTGAGGAGCAGCATGGAGAAATAAAAGCTGAATGGAACCCAAATATTGTCAGTCCCATGCAGCCAGGAAAGACTCCTGGTGAGTTGAGTTAAGTAAAGAAAAACGGCCGCCAAGATTCTCTTGGCGGCCGGGGTTGTTTCAGGCGAATTCAAACTCAAGTGGAGCGTGGTCCGAGGCGGTGTTCTTGGTGTGCACGATGAAGTTGTGCACCTCCACTCCCGCACTCAAGACATAGTCGGCGTTCCGGGTCGAGCCCGGCTCGTCGTACTTGCGGTACCACGGCGTTCTGGTGTCGCGATGCCCCCGTTCCCGTACGTGGTTTTGAAGGCGGAGGGCTTCGTTGCCGTTTTGTTCCAGCAAGGCCAGTGCGTTCGTGTTGAGGTCGAGGTTCAGGTCGCCCCCGAACACAATCCGATGCACGTTGTAGTGCGTCGAGATGCGGATGAGGTTGGTCCGTACCAGCTGTGATTGCAGGTCACGTTCCGGCGCGTCGCCCTTGGTGTTTTCCGGAAGCCAGATACCATGCAGGTGCGCCACGAGGTAGCGGTTGTTCGCTTTCTCGTAGACGATCCACTGCAGCACCCGTGCCTTCCGTCGTTCACCAAGCTCGAGTACCACCTCACCCTGGTCAATCAGGGTAAGTGTGCGCTTGCAGAGCAGTGCGCTCCCAAAGCCGATGTGCTCATAGAGCTCGTCGGTCATCATGCAGCGCCAATGCTCAAGCTTCGGCGTGTGGTAGCGGACGTGGTACTCACGATTGAAGGTTTCAATCAGCTGTTCAAGGCCGTTGATGAAACTCGGCGGTTCCTTTGGATCTTTGCTCATGTGAACCGCCGGTACCGGGTCGTACGGGGTTGCCATATGCGTCACCTCGGTCAAGCAGAGGATGTCTGCTTTTTTGGCAAACTGCATCAGGCTCATCTGGAGTGCCAGAGGCACGCGATGCCCCCAGATGTTCCAGAACACCACGTTGCTCGTTGCTTCGTTTGTCATGTCGTTTCTTCTCCTACGTCAAGGTTCAGTTCGAGTAGTAACGTACCACAGAAAAACATTTTGTCTAGGTTTCTTCTTTGGCTTGCAAAGGGCCGGCCACACATACGTGGCCGGCCCTTTGCATAAAATAACTCGTCTTAGCTGTGTAAAAATTCAATTACGTCACCGTCTTGCACAATGTACTCCTTCCCTTCAGTACGGAGCTTGCCGGTTTCGCGAGCGGCAGCGAGTGAGCCAGCAGCTACAAGGTCTTCTAGGCTCACAATTTGTGCTCGAATAAACTTTGTTTCAAAGTCGCTATGGATAGCTGCTCCAGCCTGTGGCGCAGTACTCCCCTTCTTAATTGTCCAAGCGCGTGTCTCCTTTGGTCCGGTTGTAAAGTAGCTCATGAGGCCGAGGCGACGGTAGGCAGCGCGGATGAGGGCGTCGATACCGCTGTCTTGCGTACCGTACTCACGACGAAACTCAGTCTTCTCGTCTTCTTCGAGGTCTTTGAGGTCGTGCTCCACTCCGGCGTCAATAACGACGTACTCGCTACCAGTGGTTTCAAAGAAGTGCATGAGTTCATCCCATCGTTCGTCATTATTCTCATCAAGGTTGAAGGCGCCAGTCTTGCGGTTGCAGATGTAGAGGAACGGCTTCATGGTAAGAAGGTGGAGTCCTTTCACGAGTTCACGCTCATCATCGGTCATTTCGAGCATATTCGCGAGCTTGCCGCCTTCGAGGTGTGGCAAGAGTCGTTCAAGGAGTCCTTTAAGCGCGACGGCTTCCTTGTTGCCAGTGCGCACATCCCGTTCAAGGGTACCGATACGCTTCGAGACAGTCTCGGCATCAGCCATGATGAGCTCAAGGTTAATAACCTCAATGTCGGCCATAGGATCAACCGCTCCAGAGACGTGGTGGATGTCCTCGTCGTCAAAGATACGTACGACTTCGGCAATCATGTCGGTCTCCCGGATATTCGCGAGGAACTTGTTCCCGAGACCTTCTCCTGACGCAGCACCCTTTACGAGGCCAGCGATATCAACAAACTCCACAATGGCCGGAATCACTTTCTCACTGCTAGAGATAGCTCGAAGCGTCTCCAAACGGTGGTCAGGAACGGCGACTACACCGACCGATGGATCGATGGTGGCAAACGGGTAGTTTGCAATGAGTACTGACTTTTTGGTGAGTGCCGTAAAAAGCGTTGATTTACCAACGTTCGGAAGCCCTACAATGCCGACTGAAAGTGCCATAGTATACGTAATTAGATGTGTAGCCTAGCAGACATTACTGTATTTTCAAAGTACAATGCGCACATACGTACCATACTTAGAAAAACATATGCATGAATGTGCCCTGCAGTATCTCAAGCGATACCGAAGCTTTATGCGGTGTTGGTTGACAAATTAGGTATTAGTTGTACATTAGCTCACGGTAAAACCGCAAGCTTAGGAGAGTGAGATGCTGAAACATACAACGACTGCCCTGCTGACTGCATGTATGCTGCCATTTGTTTCTACCAATGCGTACGCTGATGACAATCTTGTCGCGGTTGCTTCCATGGAGGTGAAGGGATCCACTGAATTGCTTCCTGACACCGATATTGATTCCGACGATTCGTACATCGTCCTGGTAAACAAGAGCGACGAACCACTATGCTTTATGCATATCTCGTCGCTTGGAAATAATCAGGAAGAGGTCGAAATGTCGATTCCGATTGCGAGTTACTTGGATTGTCTCCCGTCTGGTCATTACATGTATTTGTATTACTACAATAAGCATATTACCCAATGCTCGGTTGGTGTCGAATTCACCAATGACAACAACACCACCATTTCCAGTGGCAGGGTAGATTTTTGCGAGGTGGTAGAAATTACCATTAACTAATCGCGAGTAAAGACGACCTATCGGGTCGTCTTTTTTAGTGACTCATGCACCTCACTTCTGTAGTTTTATTTGTGGAGGAGTAGATGCATGGGGCTAGCGAAAGTAGACAAATAGTCTGCCGTTATTTTTTGCATCTACTTGAACTCGCTTGTATCGAGCTTTCTGGGCCGGCTGGCGGAGCCACCGCTGCACCCGCTTCATCAGTTGCCCACCTCCCTTTCCGGGGATTATTT
>CAYRMU010000011.1:0-15454 GCA_964425655.1 uncultured Candidatus Saccharibacteria bacterium
GGAAGAATGACCAACTTAATCACAATCACCGCAAATACAATTGCGAGGCCGACGTCGCCATCGGGGAGCACGTCGATAAAAAATACCAGCGTGTTGTACACCGGGTCAAAGAAAAACGTATGCCAAATCCAATTCCACATAAAATCGCATTAGTGAGTAGTGGCTCCCATTGTAACGTGTATTCACGCCACCGCAACTAACGCGCACGAAGTAGCGCCACAACTTCAGCCACCAATGGTGACACACCCTTGGTAGAGACTGTTTTAAGCGAAGGCTTCGCCACCACAATGAGCGTGCAGGGGAGTGGCGCTGCTTTTGCAGCCCGGTACAGCGCCCCGTACACCTGGCGACGCAATCGGTTTCGTGCCACTGCGGTTTTGTGCACTTTTTTACCAACTACCACTGAGGCATGGAAATCAGCACTCTTGAGGTAGATAACCTGAAAGTGCGCGGCATGGAGTCGTTGACCAAGCCTAAAGACCTCATTAAAGCTGGCCGTTCGTAATCGTTGATTCTTCTTGAGCATAGGAATGTATATGTACTCTAGCAGAGAAGTGGGGGAGTGAGAATAATCCCACCTGACAACACCCACCCCACAGGAGACATCCGATGTCTCCTGTGGGGTGACGTAACCAAAAAAGGGCACTAAAAAACGAGCCTAGGGCTCGTTTTTTAGGTTAACTACTTACTCTTTCGCACAGTGAGCTGCGCACGTCCTTTGCGGCGACGAGCCTGGAGGACGTTGCTGCCCGTCTTGGTGCCAGAGCGCACGAGAAAACCGTGTGTAGTTGCGCGCTTTTGCTTACTTGGTTGATAGGTTCGCTTCGACATAAAATTTAAGTTACGGTCGACACTATACGCTAGTTTGGTTTGTATTTCAAGCCCCCTCACCGATGCGCCCCACCCATACCGCACGAGTCATGCTCAGTATGTATTGTGTAGCGAAAAAATAATTCTTATACACAGAGTTATACACACACCCTATCGCAGTCCCGATAAATGTGTTTGGTTTTCTCTTTATTTGCAAAAAAGTTTACAGTTTTCTCCACAAGGGTATAATGCTCTCTATCGCACTGATTGCTACTGCAGTATGAATCCTCTCTCACACGTTTCTTCTACCAATACCATTGTTCACACAGAACAAATTGATGTGAAAAAATTGTGGGATAACGCACTCGTGAGTATTGAGCTCTCAATCTCTCCAGCCAACTTCAAAACCTGGTTCCGCGACACACACATTGTATCGCTTGAAGACGGTACGGTGACCCTCGGCGTACCGAGCGTGTTTGTTCGCGACTGGTTGTCAGACAAGTTTCAGTCACTCATCCTCAAGACCCTCCGCGACCTCACCCCGTACGTACGCTCTATTGAGTACACTGTCGTGCAGCGAAGCGATAAAAAGCCTGAAACAAGCCGTAATCAAACGGTGAATGCAGCATTGCCGCTTGAAGAGTACTACATCAACAAGAGTGACAACCTCAATCCAAAGTACATCTTTGACACGTTTGTGGTTGGGCCATTTAACGCACTCGCGCACGCTGCGGCTAAGACTGTAGGTGAGAAGCCGGGCATTGCGTACAACCCGCTCTTTATTTACGGTAAAACTGGTCACGGTAAAACACACCTTATCCAGGCAGTAGGGAACTACCTCAAGCGCCACGGCAAGAAAGTATTTTACGTCACCAGTGAGCGCTTCACGGTTGACTACTTCAACTCATTGCAAAACGGAACTGCTAATAGTTTTAAAGACAAGTACCGCCAGTACGATGTCCTCATCATGGACGACGTGCAATTTTTGGCCAACAAGGAGAAGACACAGGAAGAACTCTTCCACCTCTTCAATGCACTCCATGATACGAACAAGCAAATTGTGTTCTCAAGTGACATCCATCCAGCCCTCTTGTCTGGACTTGAAGAGCGACTTCGATCCCGCTTTGCTCAAGGCATGATTGTCGACATCCCGGCACCCGACATGGAGTCACGAGCCGCCATCCTGCGAGCTAAAGCAGCTCAGAACAGCCTCAGCCTCGGCGAAGACGTGGTTGATCACCTCGCAAACACCATTGAAGGCAATATCCGCGAGCTTGAAGGGGCGCTCAACACCATCATGTGTCAGACGCAGCTCACCGGAAGGACCCTTTCTATCGATGAGGTTCGCCAAATCATCAAAAACAGCACCAGACCACGCAAAACCCTCGCTGTTTCTGACGTTGTTGATAAGGTTGCTCGCTACTTCGATATTGACCCGTCATCAATCTACGAAAAGACCCGGCGCAAAGAAATCGTGAAGCCGCGCCAACTCATCATGTACATCCTCCGCGAGGACTTCCAGGTGTCATATCCTGCCATTGGCCAAAAACTTGGGGGAAGAGACCACACCACCGTCATCCACTCGTGTGAAAAAATCAAAACCGACCTCAAGAGCAACACCGAACTGGAAGAAGAGATCACCCAAATCAGACTACTGCTCAAATAAAAAACCCTCACATGAGGGCTTTTTTATTGGCATTTCTCCCACCTGTGTACAGCCTGTTGAGAACCCCACCAATAACACCCCTAGTAACCTTTGGGTTCCATGTATAGAATAGGGCAGGCAGCGACAGGAGTGGTGGGTATAAAACAGCTCATTGGACCGAGTAATCCCCAGGTATGCAGCATTCGACAGTTTTATACCCATTTCAATTTTCTAAAACCCCCAGCAATCCACGCTTTCGCACACCACACTGCCCCAAAAGAACACAGTAACCAGGCCATAGAATTTAGATTTCCACAGATCCACACCCCTAATAAAAGGAATAGAATAGGTTAAATAAAAAAACAATTATGCACGTCACCATCGCCAGAGAACTCTTTCTAGATCGACTTGAATTAGTGGGGAAAGTAAGTATGAAGCACGTCACGCTACCGGTACTTCAGTGCGTACTCTTGGAAGCAGTAGACAATCGTTTAACGCTCCGAGCCACCAATCTAGAAATTGGTATTGAGTCAGCGGTTGATGTGGTAATGCATGAGGCTGGACTTATTGCCGTACCAGCGGCAACGCTGACGCAGACAGTGCAGTACATGAGTCAGAAAGAAATAACGCTTCGGGTGGAAGACGGTGTGTTGGTGGTTGAGGGGTCTGGTTCCGAAACAACAATCAAGTCTATTCCGTATGAAGAGTTTCCAACGATTCCTAAGATTCAAGCTGACGGGCAAGTAATTAACCGTAATCTCTTTGCGCTCGGAATAAAGACTGTTTCGTTTGCAGCGAGTCAGTCATCAATCAAGCCTGAGCTTGGTAGTGTGTACGTTCACCAAAAGAAAGAGCACTCACTTACCTTTGTGGCGACCGACTCATTCCGTCTAATGGAGAAAACTGTGCCACAGAAGGGTGTCATTATGGATGCTTCAATTCTTATTCCCCAAAAGAATGCTCTTGAGATTGCTCGGGTGTGCGATATGCGTGAGGGCGACCCTGAGTTTAGGGTTAACGAGAATCAGTGTTCTCTCTCGTTCCCTGATGGTGTGTACATCACCTCGCGGTTGACGACCGGCTCATTTCCGGACTACAACCAGATTATTCCGAAAGAGTACAGTACCCATACAACACTCCTCAAGAATGATCTGGCGCACGCATTTAAGAAGACCAACATCTTTCTTAATAAGTTCCTGCAGGTAACACTGCATGTGACGGATACGTCGCTCACCATCTCAGCCAATAGTGGCGAAGTTGGCACGACAACCGAGTCGGTAAAAGCTATGACCGAGGGTGACGATCTAACGCTCAGTTTCAATCAGCGGTACCTCCAGGAGCCACTCCAGCACATCGTGGACGACAGTATGGTGATGCACTTTGCTGGTATTGGCCGGCCACTAGTGATGACTGGTGTAAACGACCAGACACTCCGCTACCTCGTGATGCCAATGAATAAGTGAAATGAGCAAAGGCCCAGAGGGCCTATTGCGAATTTCCGCGAGTAATTTTTCCTTCCAGAAAAATTATCCGCGTCCCCAACGGCCACGAATTTAAATTATCAGCATAACCAAGTTCCCGAACTTCCTTACAGGAACAGTACACCTTGTCGATATTTCTCTTCGTCACCTCGAGAAATACCAGGCAAGGTCTTGCGAAAGCTCCACGTATTCGCTTTCTCACCTACCGAGGGAGAATCGCTGGAACTGGAAGTCGAACGCATGAGTATTGTCGAGATGTTACAAATTTAATTATCGACCAGTTCCCAAGCGCATATAATTTGTTACGTTCCGAGTTTGTCCCTTTCTTAGGGCAAATTCCTGGAACAGTCAAACGCTTATGATGCTCAAAGTTGTCACCGTATCGAATTAGATAAAACTTGCGCCAAATAGATACTACTTTGCCCATGCAAAAAAAAGAACGAAAACTCGCTGCCATCGGCACACTCTTTGATAAATATAAGCGCACCCTTAAGGCGCCGCAGGGTGTTGTTGTTGATGCCTTCGTGGAGGTCGTAGAAGACGTTCTGGGCTTTAAAATCGACAAGGAGCGGGTACGGTACACGGTTGGTCAAAAAACGCTCTCAGTCACGGTTTCAGGCCCACTAAAGACGGAGATAAAACTTCATCAAGCGGAAATCCTGACGCACCTTAAAGGTCGACTTGGGGCCCAGAGCGCTCCACGAGAAATACTGTAGTCCGCAGACGGTTTGAACACTGACATATCAAAAAACGAGACCTTTGCGGGTCTCGTTTTTACTTTAGTCGTTGTTCCGCCGATTGTTCCGGTTGTTCGTTTCTTCTTCTGGTTCTGAAGGGGTTTCAGGGGCTACTTCCGGTATGCCGTACTGCGCGTTTTTCCAGGCCTGCACGCCGTACTCCCAGTACTCGTACTGTGGATCGCTACCTGGGTTGCTTGGGTATGGTCCGGTTGGGTCACTCGTATTTACGTAGTGCAGAATAGAGTGCATGCTGCCCGTGATGGCGTTAATGTCGAGCTCAGTTTCTCCTGATTGAATGGCGGCGATGAGACCGGCAGTGTCTACCGTTTGTCCTCGGAGGATTGGTTTCAGGTTAGGGTCAATGCCTGGAGCTTGTGGAAATTGTTTCTCCTCAATTTTTGGTAGTGCGATATCCATAAATTCGCGCCACATTGGTGTCACAATGAGTCCTGAGAGCCCCCCGCCCATTGGGCGGTTGTCATTGTTACCGACCCAGGTGCCGACCACGAGGTTTGGCGCGTACCCCATAAGCCATGCGTCACGGAGGTTGTTTGTACTACCAGTCTTTGATGCAACGTCGCGGTCAGGGAAGTTCACGAGTGAGTTGGCTCCCCAGAGCGGGGTGCGCGCGACATTGTCACTGAGAACATCGCTAATCATGAGTGCTACGTCCCGATCGAGTACGCGGCGACTGGTTGGTTGGAATTCTTCAATTAAGGTGCCGTTCTTGTCTTCAATACGGAGTATCGATCGCTGGTCTGTCTTGATGCCTTCGTTGGCAAACACAGCGTATGCTCCTGTGTGTTCAAGGAGTTTTACTTCACCACCTCCAAGTACCAAGGTGAGACCAAGGCGGTCTGGGTCATTGAGGGTTGAGATTCCCATATCACCAGCGAGGCTAATGGCGTCACGGAGCCCGGTTAGGTAGAGCACCTTAACTGCCGGGATGTTGAGTGATTGGGCAAGGGCGTTACGAAGACTGATTGGTCCCTTGTACTGGTTGTTGTAGTTTCCTGGTGAGTAGCAGGGTGCTTCGGTAGAAAAGTCGTTCGGTGCACAGGCGGTACTAAACTGGGTGCGTACGTCGTATACGACAGTTTCCGGACGGTATCCCTTGGCGAAGGCAGAGGCGTACACGATTGGCTTAATAGATGAGCCTGGCTGGCGTGGTGCAAGGGTAACATTAAAGTTGCCATCAAGCTCCTCATCAAAGTAGTCACGTGAACCGACCATAACCAAGATGTCTCCATTCTGTGGGTCCATTGCTACCATGCCGGCGTTCTCAGCATTGTACTTCTCTCGGTTGATGGCGACTTTTTCAGCCACGATTCGCTCCGCTTCTTTTTGTAGTTCCCAGTCAAGTGAACTGATAACTCTAAAGCCGCGCTCGGCAAGTGCTTCTTCACCGTAGCGCTCCACGAGCTGTTCGCGAATGTACATGACAAAGTGCGGGGCTCGAATGCCTGTTACTGCCTGTGGCTCAAATGAAACTTCCTCAGCCATAGCTGCATCGTATTCTTCTTGCTTAATAAAGCCGTTCTCGAGCATGCGTGCGAGCACGAGGTTGGCGCGGGCATCAAGTAGGTCGCGGTTGTTGCCGTAGGGTGATAGTCGGGTCGGTGCTTGTGGCAAAGCTGCAAGGTACGAAGCTTGGCGGAGGCTGACATCTTTTGCTCGGGTATTAAAGAACGACATAGCTGCCTCTTCGACACCGTAAATGGTTCCGCCGTAGGGCGATTCGTTTAGGTAGTGACCAAGAATCTCTTCTTTGGTAAGTGCCTGCTCAAGGCGAATGGCGAGAATCGCCTCTTTAATTTTTCGAGTCAGCTTTTTCTCGTTTTCAAGCAGCGTGTTTTTTACTACCTGCTGCGTAATGGTTGAACCACCCTGTCCCCCCAAAAGATCGCCTTGGGTAAGGTTGGCAAAGGCGGCACGGAAAATCGCCTTAATATCGATACCAAAATGATCATAAAACTGATCGTCCTCAATGGCTACGGTAGCGTTTTTGATGTGATAGGAGATGTCCTCGAGCGGCACAACG
The DNA here is from genome assembly GCA_964425655.1 of uncultured Candidatus Saccharibacteria bacterium. Taxonomy (GTDB): domain Bacteria; phylum Patescibacteriota; class Minisyncoccia; order Phycocordibacterales; family UBA918; genus OLB19. The sequence continues at coordinate 6,718 of CAYRMU010000011.1, forward strand.
GTGCGGCGGATGTCTTGGTGGAGGTCGTAGAGAAGTACTTCGCCCGTTCGGTCGAAAATTTTAGTCGATTGTACGACACGCCGTTGTTCGAAGGCAGACAGGTCAGGAATATCGAGGCTGCTAATCCAGACAAAGAGCCCGCCAACAATAACGAGTCCAACCACCCCAACAACAATAATCCCGTCAATAATCCCATCTTTCCAGTTCTTTTGAATCCAGTGCTTTATATTTTTTAAATTGAGTTTCATATACCTAACGCTTCACTATATGGCCAATACTACCACGCTTTGTCCATATATACAGTTTAAAAAGCTATGGTGGAGTTCAAGGGATGCGGTGTAACAAAAAACTTCCCAACCTTTAGGTTGGGAAGTTTTTTGTTACATCTCATCAATATCGTCGAAGGTGTCGTAGTCGACGTCTTCTGCATCTTCTTCTGGAAGTGCAACGTCTTCTTCCTCGTCATCCTCATCATCTTTTTCTTTATCTTCAGGTACTTCAGCTTCTTCGAGGCGACCAAAGCCCATAGTGTCGTCTTCAACTGGTGTCTCCTCTACGAGCTCATCGAGCACGCTGTCGTCGAGACCTTCTTCATCAAGCTCATCAAGGTCGTTGAGGGCTTCTTCATCTTCTGGCAAGTCATCATCGTGCATTGAGGCAAAAGGAAACATAGTTGTTAGTGACGTAATGGTTTGTAAGTAAGTACTTCGTTTGTACCAAAGTCTTTGAAACTTTGCAACACGGCATTCGTGCTGTATTGGGAGCAGATTGTAGCAGACTATCGGTGGTGTGCAAGGGCTGCAACCCCCACCGCAATCGCATCGTATTCATCGTCAAGTGCATCCTTCGGTACGTTGCGGATGAGGCGCTTGACCATCTCCCATACCGCTTGCTTATCGCTGTTCCCGTAGCCTGTTACCGCAATCTTTACCTGTTGCGGGCTCAGTTCACATACCGTACAGCCTGCCTGCTTAGCGAGGTAGAGAATGACTCCGCGTGCCTGTGCTACGCCAATAGCAGTTTTTACGTTTTTGTTAAAGAAAATAGTTTCAATACCAATACTGTCCGGCGCATGTTCGGTAATAATCTGTAGGAGTGCGTCGCCGGCAGCGAGGAGTCGGTCGGGGAGATCAGCTTTTTTGTCAGTTAAAATACAGGTAGAGAAAAGCACCGTGTCGTGGCCATCTATTTTTTCAATAATGGCGACACCGAGTCGGTCGTAGCCAGGGTCGATACCTAAAACGCGCATTCCCCATAGAGTAGCATAAACCGCACCCTAGTTTGAGGTGCGGTTTATTCTAGGCTTCTGGCTCTTCAGGGCTATCTACAGCGGTGTAGACGTTCGTCACGTCGTCATTATCTTCGAGCTGCTCGAGGAACTCAGCCAGTTTTTCACCCGTAGCATCATCAATCTCCATAGGCATGGTAGGTACGTAGCCGTCATGGGTTTTCGTGAAGGCCCAGGCCGCCGATCCGGGGGTCCCCATCTCAAGACCATTGCGTGAGAATGTGTGGCGAATTTCTGAGGCAGTGCGGTTGGTGTTGTCAGTTACTACTTCAATTAATACGGCGACACCGCCTGGCCCGTACCCTTCGTACATCATTTCCTCTAGTGCGGCACTGCCGACACCAGCTCCCTTCTGTACTGCGCGCTCGATGTTGTCTTTAGGCATCGAATCCTTCTTGGCGCGTTCAATGGCGGCAAAAAGTCCAGGAGAGTTCACGTCTCCCTTCGCCTTGCGTGACTCCATGGTAATAATCATGGAGTGCTTCGAAAAAATCTTACTCTTCTGCGAGTCGGTGGCTGCTTTCTTGTGCTTAATCTTTGACCATTTATTATGTCCGCTCATGCCTGTTTTCTTATGAGTGTAACGATTTAGAAATAACGAGGCCTTACAAGTTGGCTATTCATAATGCCAACTTGTAAGCACTACCACTAAATCGATCTGTTAATAAACATTTACCTCTAATCTTTTGACTTTTGCATTTTAAAATTTAAATTTCTTCTAGGTGCTTGTACGCCTCCGCACTCGCGACCCGTCCTCGTGGTGTCCGTTCCAGTAACCCTTGGCGGATGAGGTATGGCTCAATAACGTCTTCGATGGTTGATTGCTCCTCGCCGGTTGCAGCAGCAATCGTATTGAGGCCAACCGGGCCGCCGTTGAACTTATGAATGATGGCGTTTAGCACAGCTCGGTCGGGGGCGTTAAGACCGAGGGGGTCAATCTCTAGGAGGGTGAAGGTACGACCGACAACGTCAGCCGAAAGGTCACTTCCTTCAAGTTGGGCCATGTCGCGGCAGCGTTTCAAGAGGTAGTTGGCGGTGCGTGGCGTGGCGCGGCAGCGCTTGGCGATGTTGGCGAGAATCGTTTCGTTTGTAGCTACACCCAAAAGGGCAGCAGAGCGCGCGAGGATCTGAGCTAGCTCGGCATCGCTGTAAAACTCGAGGCGAAATGTACCGCCAGAAAAGCGTGAACGAAGTGGGGCAGAGAGGAGGCTGATACGGGTAGTGGCGGCAACCAGCGTAAAGGGTGGAAGTTCGAGTTGGACAGTGCGGGCAGACGGCCCTTTTCCAATGATGATGTCCAAGACGCCCGACTCCATTGCTGGGTAGAGTACCTCCTCGATACTTTTTGAGAGGCGGTGGATTTCATCGATAAAGAGCACGTCGCCCGGGCTGAGGTTCGTTAAGATGGCAGCTAAGTCACCAACCCGCTCAATGGCTGGCCCGGAGGTGGTTTTCATGTTGGTGCCAAGGGTCTTCGCAATCAGGTGAGCGAGGGTAGTTTTACCAAGCCCTGGCGGCCCATAGAGCAGCACGTGCTCAGCGGCGTGACCACGCTCGCGGGCGGCAGTGAGCAAAATACGTAGATTTTCTTTGGTTTTTGCCTGGCCAATGTACTCTTCCCAGCTGTTGGGACGAAGGGTTTGGTCGAGGTTGCCGGCGCCATCGCGGGAAAAAGTCGGGGGAGTAGTCATGCGTACTATTGTATAGGAAAACAAAAAACCGCCAAATCAGGCAGGGGAGCAGGGAAAATGCTTGACAAATTTTCTAACTGTGCTAGTATAGTTGGCAAGCAGAACGTGTTCTTGGGCCACTTGGGCTCATCCTCTCTTTACAACTCCATCGACACAAAATAAAAGCGTAGTGATACGCAATTTCTTTTGTCATCGAGCCTATAATTCTCTAAGCAACAAGGGTTACGTTGCGAGGGTACTTTGGTACTCACTTCGAGTGAGCGCACTGAGAGATTTCTTAGCGCGTCATCCACTTTCTTATCGGAAGGCTTGCTTAGAGAATTATCCGCTCGATAGAGTTGTGAAGAACGCGTCCTGACTTGTGGCCCACAATAGCATACACACCGAAGTTGCCTACTTGTAGCTAGAATAAAATATTGTCTACTACCAAAAAGAGCGGCTACCCCCTAGGGGCAGCCGCTCTTTTTATATTTAGACCACGTGGTTGAGGAAATCGTCTACCTCTGGGTCCGGCTCTGGTGCAGCAACTGCGGTGTGTCGACCGTCTCTGAGGTCCACGACACGCATGAGTTCGTCGAGTGCCGTCACGCCGCTTAGTACCTTCTCGACGCCGTCTTCCGCCATACTCGGGATGCCCTGCCCCTGGGCTGCTTCCAGAATGATGTGCTCACGGGGGTCGCGGATGATGGCCTCTTCTACTGCCGTATCAACTTTTATTGCTTCAAACACTGCTTGGCGACCTCTGTAGCCAGTGTGGTTGCAGGCGGGACACCCAACTGCCTCATAGAGGGTGATGGGGTCAGCGATTGGTGGGGGAGCCGGGTGGGTCTTCAAAACTTTTAAGATAAGCTCTCGTTCTTCCGCAGTACTCTCGCGAGGTTGTTTGCATGCTTCACAGAGGACACGAACGAGTCGCTGCCCTAAGACCAAGTTGACCGATGCGCCAATCATGCGGTAGTCGACTCCGAGGTCGATGAGGCGAGGGAAGGCCCCAACCGCACTGTTGGTGTGGAGTGTTGAAAACACGAGGTGACCAGTTTGCGCAGCGTGAATGGCGGTTTCTGCTACTTCGCGGTCGCGGATTTCTCCTACCATAATGATGTCGGGGTCTTGCCGGAGCACGGCGCGAAGGCCAGCAGCAAAGGTGTAGTCGTCACCGACCTGCGTCTGCACAATATTGTCGAGCTTGTACTCAACGGGGTTTTCAATAGTGATAATTTTTACCCCTGGCTTGTGTGTCTCCTGCAAAAAAGCGTAGAGGGCCGTGGTCTTTCCAGAGCCGGTTGGACCAGTGGTGACGATGAGCCCGTTTGGGCGGGCCAACTCTTCTTGCATAATAGCGGTCAGGATTGGGTTGATGCCGAGTGAGGCCATGGTGAAGCTCGCGACCGTTGGGTCCAAGAGGCGCATCACCATAGACTCGCCAGACGCGCCAGGAATGATAGAGGAGCGCACCTCAACGTCGCGGTCACCAATGGTGAAGGTGAAACGTCCGTCTTGCGCCATGGTGCGGACATTGAGTGTCATGCCGGAAAGGAGCTTGAGGCGTGAGATGAGGCGGGTGTAAATTGATCGTTCAAGATCAGTGATGTCGTACAAGACGCCGTCCAGACGGTAGCGTAAACGGATGCCGGCTTCTTCTGGCTCAATGTGGATGTCAGAGGCACCGAGGGCGAGCGCTCCCGCAAACGTGGTTTCAAGTGTTTCCGAAATACGACGAGCGTTATTAACGGTTTTAATACTCTCGAGGTACTGCTGCACCGTTTCGGGGGTGCTGAAGGTTTTCATCTGGGCAGCAATCCGGTCGGTGTCGATGTCTAGCACGCCTCGCTTTACCGCAACGGTATTTTTTTGGTCGTGGTAGCGTTCCCAGCCGTGCTCGAGACTACTGGTGGAAGTCATAAAAATAGTTGGCTCAATACCTTTGGTGCGCAAGGCCGCTATAAGTGCCTTTGTATCAGGGTTGTTGGGGTTTCTGATGGCGAGCGAGACCCGGTCGCGCATTTTTTCAAATACAACCGCCTGGGCGCGGATGGCTGTCGCCTCCTCAACCATTTTGAGTGCGTCAGGATTGATGGTGACGCCGCGGAGGTCAACGTACGAGTAGCCGTACTGCACGGCTAAAGACTTAATGAGATTATCTTCTTCTTGGCGACGAATCTCTTCGATTCGTTCACCGGTGATTGCATTGTTAAATTGCGCCATAGATTCTTTTCTATTGTATCAGGTATGAAGGTGGGGAATGTGGCGCATTCCCCTGCGGTACGTGTGGGTGTGCGGGCTTCTGTACAAATCGCTTAAAATATGCTATAATATTAATAATTATGTTCATCTTCAGGGAGAGCAACCATGCTCCGTGTTCTACTGCTTGCAGCCGTTCTGGCTTGGCCTAGCCTAGCGCTGGCCTGCAACACCGACCGTGAGGTCTGCGATTTTCCTTCCGACGAAGAGACGCTTACTCGAGCGGCGGAGAATCATACGGTTAACACCGAGCGGCGTCTGCTCGGTATGGATCGCAATGAGGCACTGGCCAGGAGGCTGCAGAAGGCTGTCAGGGTGCCGGTAGTCTGCGCTAACCGGGTATATCCCTCAAGCCGTGGCAACTACAACGCTGCCCTGTGTGCACCTGCGGTGTGTCTATCGCTCCCGCCGACCAGCGCCATGCAGTTCTCGTTCAGTCCCGAGGTATCAAGGCGGGCGCGGGCAGGTGAAGCAGTCTATGTTTTGACCGGCCCGGCAATGCGTGCGTGCGTCCGAGCGCACTACCAGCGTTTCGGCTGGAAAGCTTGGCGCTACTAAGAAGGTTCTAGGGTCCGTATGTGAACATGCGGGCCTTTTTCTATACTTTTGCTACAATGGCTTCTAATTATGGAAACGTTTCGGATTAGTGCAGTGGAGGAATTAGAGGGTGTTGCGACGTGGGTACTCGCAGTCGCTGCCGCCCGGCCACAAACCGAAGCGGTTGTGCTCGCCCTTCATGGTGACTTGGGGGCGGGAAAAACCACGTTCACCCAGACGCTCGCACGCGCACTCGAGGTCAACGAACCTGTGACGAGTCCGACCTTTGTCATTATGAAGGGGTATGAACTTGAGGAACAGGTATTCAAGAATCTCATTCACATCGATGCGTACCGCCTCGAAAATAGCAGTGAACTATCGGTGCTCCACTTTGATCGTATCTTAAAAGAGCCGCACACACTCGTGGTGATTGAGTGGGCCGAGAAGGTGGCTGATTTGCTGCCAGCGGGAGTGATTAATCTTTCCCTTACGATCGAGGGTGAACAGCGCGTACTAACCCTTACCTAAGCTATGGCTAAAAAAGATTCCAATCAAAAGACTCTCGTCCTGCTTGATGCACATGCTATTTTGCACCGCGCCTTTCACGCCTTACCTGACTTCGCCTCGCCCACCGGGGAGCCAACTGGTGCACTCTATGGTGTCGTTACCATGCTCTTAAAGATTGCTGAGGAGCTAAAGCCTGACTACATCGCAGCCTGTTTTGATCTTCCGAAACCAACCTACCGCCATGACGCCTATAAAGAGTATAAAGCTGGCCGCGCCAAGACTGACGATGGGCTCGTCGCGCAAATTATTCGTTCGCGGGATATCTTCGCGGCGTTTAATATTCCCATTTTTGAGTGTGAAGGCTTCGAGGCTGACGATATTTTGGGTACCATCGCGCACCAGCTAAAAGGTGAAAAAGATCTCCGGGTGATTATTGCTTCTGGTGATATGGATACGCTCCAGTGTGTCGACGGGAAGCGCGTGCAGGTCTACACCTTAAAGAAGGGGATTAACGACACCATTCTCTATGACGAGGCAGCGGTAAAAGAGCGCTTTGGTTTTGGTCCTAAGCTCGTACCCGACTACAAGGGGCTGCGTGGTGATACCTCTGACAACATCCCGGGCATTCGTGGCATTGGTGAAAAAACGGCGACCGACATCATTACCACTTTCGGTTCTATAGAAGAGATTTACAAAAAACTCAAAAAGAACGAGCAGGCCTTTCTCGATGCGGGTATTAAAGCGCGCATGATCGGCTTGCTGAAAGAGGGGGAGGAAGAAGCGCAGTTTTCAAAAATGCTCGCGACTATAAGAACCGACGCTCCGGTTACCTACGAGGTGCCGCAGAGTCACTGGAAAGAGCGAGTTAATAGCGAAGCTATACTGACGCTCTTTGCTGAGCTGGGCTTCCGCACGCTCGCCGCCCGGGTTCGGTTTATCTTTAACTTAGCTGAAGACGTGACGCCAAGCCAAGTAGAGACCGGTATTTCAGAGCGCGCCGTCAAAGAAGCGAGCGTCATGCTCTGGCTCCTTGAGAGTGATCGCACGAACGTAAGCTATGAAGATATTATCGACTACGGTCGTAACTATTTTGAAACTACTGACTTCGCGCAGATAGTCGAAAAGTTTATGGCGAAGCTCAAAGACCAACAGCTCTTGGGCGTGTTTGAAAATATTGAAATGCCACTCCTTGAAGTGATTGAGTACCTCAATGGCGTCGGGGTTGCACTTGATGTGACCTACCTCAAAACCCTTTCGGAAAAAATGCACATTGAGCTTACTGCTCTTGAGGGAAAAATTTATGAACTCGCGGGGATGACCTTCAACATCAACTCACCCAAACAAATGGGGGAGGTGCTCTTTGATACACTCGGCCTTAAACCAAAACAGCAGAAGAAGACAGCAACCGGCCAGCGCTCTACCCGTGAGAGTGAACTCGAGAAAATGAAAGATGACCACCCGATTATCGTGGAAGTTTTGCGCTACCGTGAACTACAGAAGCTCGTTTCAACGTACATCGACAACTTGCCCGGCATGGTGGCAGCCGATGGCCGCCTCCATACTACGTTCCTGCAGACGGGCGCAGTGACCGGTCGTATGGCGAGTCAGAACCCTGGTCTCCAGAATATCCCGGTAAAAACAGAAGAGAGTAAAGCCATTCGTCGGGGGTTTGTGGCAGTACCAGGCTACACCATGGTTTCTATCGACTACTCACAGATTGAACTTCGCGTGGCCGCCATACTTTCTGGCGATCAGCAGCTCATAGAGATTTTTAAAAACGGTGAAGACATTCACGCTGGGGTGGCCTCACGGGTGTTTGGAGTACCGCAGAAAGACGTCACGAGTGAGATGCGCCGTAAAGCCAAGGTGATTAACTTCGGCATCCTCTACGGCATGGGGGTCAATGCGCTGCGAGCAAACTTAGGTGAAGGTACCGGAAGGGAGGAGGCGCAGGAGTTTCTCAACGCGTACTTCAATACATTTACTCGTTTGGCTGAGTACCTTGAAGAGACGAAGGGCTATGCCCGTATTCACGGTTACACCAAAACTATGTTTGGCCGCCGCCGCCATTTCCCAGGGATTACCTCTTCCGCTCCATTTATCCGCGCGAGTGCGGAGCGCATGGCAATCAATGCACCGGTCCAAGGAACGGCTGCCGATATTATGCGTATTGCCATGAACGAGGTGTATGCGCACATTAAAAAGCGCGAAGATGACGCCGTACGCATGCTCCTTCAGGTACACGACGAACTCGTGTTCGAGGTGCGCGATGATGTGCTCGAACGCGAATGTGAAAAACTTGAAGTGATTATGGAGAACGTACTCCGTGATCAAGAGACCTACGGCGTACCGATTTTATGTGATGTAGAAGTGGGACCAAACTGGGCAGACTTAGAAAAGTTTAAAAAGTAAAGATAAAAAAGAAAAAATGACGAAGAAAAAGCCCGGCGCAGTGCGCTGGGCTTTGGGGTTA
>CAYRMU010000011.1:15554-26090 GCA_964425655.1 uncultured Candidatus Saccharibacteria bacterium
GCGCAGTGCGCTGGGCTTTGGGGTTAGTTGCTGAGAATACTTTCCAAAAACTCTTTCACGTTTTTAAGGGTGCGGCCGTCTTTTATTTTGAAGCTGGCGAATTCACCAAAGTGATTTGAAATCCATGGGGCCAACTTAGCCGGTTCGCCGTTTTGAAGGAACGTTGATTCACTGCTGTGTATGTACGTTGGTGGTGTGTGCTTGTGCCCGCGCATGGTGCGCAAGAGTTCAACACCTCCACCACCAGGCATTTGCACGTCGGTAACGACGGCATCAAACTCGGTGGTTTTGATTTTATCAAATGCCTCGAGGGCGTCACCAGCTTCAGTGACCGTGAAGCCAATATTGCTTGCCAAGAGTGCAAGGCAGCTGCGTAGCGACAAGTCGTCGTCGACAATGAGTACGTGCATGTCCTTAGTCTTCCTCTGTTTGGGAACGGTTCGTGAGTATCTAACCAAATCGCCACTGTGGTGTCAATGAATCACCGTTCGGTTTGGTGGTATGATACCCGGTATGTTTTCAGTCATCTACGGAAATGACGATAGTGCGGTGCGGAACGCACTCTTAAAAAAGACGGGCAGTGCTGCTGCGTTGGGGGTTGTGGTGACACAGATTGACGGCGACACCTACACGCCGGGGGTGTTTTCCGATGCGGTGGGCGGCACGTCGCTTTTCGGTGAAGCGATGCTCTTTGTGGTTGATGCAGCCAGCGCAAAAGCCGATTTTAAAGCTGAGCTCATTGAAAGTTTGTCGGCACTGAAAGACTCGCCACATGAATTTATTGTCATTGAGGGGGCGCTCTTGGCTCCAGAGAAAAAGGTATATGCCAAGTTTACCGACACACTTGAGGAGTATAAAGCTCCGGCCGCCGAGCGCTATAACGTATTTGCGATGGCTGACTCGCTTTCAAAGAAAGATAAGAAGACGCTCTGGATGCAATTAATGGAAGCCAAGGCAGCCGGACTCTCTTCGGAGGAAATTATCGGTACCCTCTGGTGGCAGATTAAGAGTTTGCGGTTAGCGGCGGTTACCGCCAGCGCTGAGGAGGCAGGCATGAAGGACTTTCCGTACCAAAAAGCCAAGCGAGCATTGGGTTCATTTAAGCCTGGTGAGCTTGAAGCTCTTTCGATGAGTTTATTGACGGTGTACCACGATGGGCATGGGGGAGTGAGGGATATCGATGCGGCGTTGGAGGGGTGGGTGTTGAGTCTTTAGTGCGACACATCCGGAAGTGATGGTGTAAAATCTTAAAACCTTTCAGTTACCTGAAAGGTTTTTATTATCCGTGTCTTGTAGCTGGGAATCGACTCTTGCTTAAACAAACGAGCTTCAAAATCAAAGTTCACTTTGATTTATGATGCGAGTGCAGTTTAAGAATGGTTTGCATACGGGGTCAGTACACCTTTTGGATTTGGCAGGGCGCACGAGTGATCACGAGTTACTAACTATAATTGTTCGCTTCGCTCCTAATCTACTAAGTGTTCTCGACCCCGGCTCGCGGTTTTCTTTTCTTGGGAGAAAAGAAAACAACGCTGCGCCTCGCACAAACGCCGCACCTGCCGCAGGGCAGGTGCTAAATAAAAAACCTTCCATTTGAATGGAAGGTTTTTTATTTGCGTTTGTGCGCCCAGTAGGGATCGAACCTACGACCTTGTCCTTAAAAGGGACCTGCTCTACCGGCTGAGCTATAGGCGCATATGTATGAGTTCAGGTTTTCCCAAAATCGTGGCAAAACTATAGCACGTTATAAGGGTAAATCAAACGCGAAGGCGCCGGCGCCGGTGATGAAGAGGGAGAGGGAGATGCCGAGGAGGAGGACGTAAAAGATGCGTGGGGGAATTGTCTCGTGGGTGAACCAGCTTCCAAGGATGATGAGCTTGAGACTCATAAGGAAGACTACAATCGCGGCAATCTGAGTGGCGTAGCCAAGTACGAGCATAGCTCCGGTTATACATTCAGTGAGCGCGAGAACAACTGCACTGAAGCGGCCGTAGGGCCACCACGAACGTGTGAACGTCTCTTTCAGTGTGCCGATTGAGCTCGCGTGGAGAAGGCCGAGGTACATCAGTACCGTGCCAATAATTACCCGCAGGATGAAGTAGGCAAAGAGAGCGAGAAATTGTATTGGGAAAGGGTTCAGCATGTCTTCCTAGTGTAGCACTTTTGCATAATTAATTTTTCTAGGGTATCCTCACTGAAAGAGCTCATTTTTTTGAAAGGAAGCAAGATGCGACACGTGTCATACATCAGTGTGCTTCTCATGGCTTTGTGTGGGACTCCCAATCCAGTTCATGCGGAGATGCGTTATGCGCTCATGGTACTTACGTACAACTGTGATGCTGCTACGTTATCGCGCGTGCAGGATGCAGTGGATTTGTTGCCAGATGAAGCCTTGCTAGTGGTGGCTAATGAAACGTTGTGCGTCGAGGAATCGCGCGTTATGGAATTCGGGTCTACCGCACTGGTGCCGTCTGCGGTTGAAATTGTGAAGCCGCCAGCCAGTGTTGATATGTCCGAGGCAGGGTACCTTGTGGTCATTAAGCAAGTGATTGAGCTTGACCCCTTGGCCACTGATGCCTAACGTAGTTCATTGTATTGGAGTCGCGTATGTGACTCCAATTTTAATACAGTATGCAAAAAGTAGTCATTTTAGATTCAATCAGGAGTGCCCATAATGTGGGTTCAATTTTTAGAACGAGCGACGGAGCTGGAGTCGCACATATATATGTCTGCGGGTACACCCCAGCTCCTATTGATCGCTTTGGTCGTGCGGTGCCCGAAATTAAAAAGACGTCGTTGGGTGCAAGTGAAACAGTGCCCTGGAAAGCGGTGAGTGATAGAGATGTGCATGGACTCGCTGCAACGCTTCGGGCTGAGGGGTATACCATTGTGGCAGTGGAACAAACTGAGGCGTCGGTACTGCTGTCTGACTTTGTCGTACCTGAAAAAGTAGCGTACGTTCTCGGAAATGAAATTGATGGAGTTTCGGCAGCGTGGCTTGCTGTTGCCGATACGGTGCTTGAAATACCGATGCGGGGAATGAAGGAGTCACTCAATGTCTCCGTGTGTGCAGGTATCGTATTATTTAGGTAACTAAAAAGCGACGAAGGTACTGCCTTCATCGCTTTTTACTATTGGTACTATGCAGATTTGAGTGCGGCTAACTCCTCCTGCACTACGTCCGCGTCACTCCATGGCTGTCGGCTGTTGTTTGGTCCCATGATGTATGGGTCAGTACCCTTACCTGAAATGAGGACGTAGCTCCCGTCTGGCGCTTCTTCAAAAGCGGTTTTAATCGCGAGTCGTCGATCCATGATGATGTCGAGCTTGCTCGCATCGGTGATGCCTTTTGCCATTTCGTCGACAATTTTTCGTGGGTCTTCATCGTAGGGGTCTTCGTTCGTCAGAATAATTTTGTCACAGTAGCGTTCGGCGATAGCAGCCATCTCAGGGCGCTTCCAGGTATCGCGACCACCACCAGTGTTGCCGAGAATACAGATTTTAGGCTGATCTTTAAATGCTTGGTAGAACTTCTCGAGCGAGTCTGGTGTGTGGGCGTAATCAACGACTGCTGTGATGTGCTTACCAGCATCTTTAGCGGAAAAGAAGTGCTCAACGCGGCCTTTAATTGGCGGCAGCTGGCGAAGGGCTTTTTCAATCGTGCGCAGCGGTACACCCAGGGCTCTCGTCATGGTGATTGCTGCGAGTGTATTGTACACATTGAACAATCCGACGAGCGGTACCCTGATGGTCATTTCTTCTTCAGCGTCTTGGAAAATGAGACTAATGCCATCACGGTGGAGTGTGTAGAGCTTGAGTCCAGCGAGTTGGTAGGGGAGCTTTTCTTCAACCGCAAAGTTTAGGAAATCAGCTCCGTGCTCATCGTCGACGTTGGCAACAATGTAGCGCGGTTGCTTACCCGACTCCTCAAGCTGCTGCGCAATGGCGAGCTTGGCTGCTTTGTACGCTTCAAACGAGCCGTGTGATTCAATGTGCTCTGGAGTGAGGTTCGTAAAGACGAGTGCATCCATATGGATGAAACGGTGCCGGAACTGCTTCGCGCCCTCAGATGTCATTTCTACCACTGCGTGCGTGCAGCCAGCCTTCACTGCATCACGGAGAAACTTCTGCACAAAAAAGCGTCCGGGCGTGGTCATCTTAAAGAGGTTTCGCTTTACGGTGTCACCAATCTTGAATTGAATGGTGGAGAGTGAGGCGACATGCTTGCCGTCCGCCTCGAGAATCGCCGTGATGAGTTCAGTCACAGTCGATTTACCTTTTGTACCCGTAACGGCAATAACGGTAATTTCTCGAGAAGGGTTGCGGTAGATAATGCTCCCCAGGTAGGCCAACGCAAGGTGGTAGGGTGGACGCAGCTTTGCGAGGACACGCCGAGGGATAAACCGCTTGATCCAGTACAAAATGGTGCTCATATATAGGTAGTATACGACCTTTGCTGTGCTATCGGCACTTGTCGCCGTGGACTATGCCTGGGGTAGTGGCGCCGGTGATTCGCGAAGCTTCGTAGTATAGAATAGCGGTATGCGACCAACTGCAGTGAAATATGGCGGAACAGCTTTGGCGGGCGTATTGGTTGGCGTTTCGTTGCTTCACCCAGCGCTATGGCCACTTGTTTTTATTGGTACAACCTGGGTATTCATGCTGCTGGCGCAGGCGACTACCTGGCAGCAAGCAGTTCGTTTGAGTTTTGTCTTTGGGCTACTGAAGACACTCACGGCACTCATTTGGTTCTGGGCTGCCTACCCACTCGATTGGCTTGGTATTGAAAGCGTTCTCCTGCAGGCAGTATTGGTAGTGGTGTACTGGCTGCCGGCAGCTGTCATGTTTGGTTTCGGCAGTATGATGCTTGGAGTGGCAGTTTGGTATACGAAAGCCTGGCGCTGGCCCTATCAGCTACTGACCGTATCGGTAGTGTGGCTTATGGCTGAAATGTTGGGGGCTACTATTTTTTCTCTGTACACCCTGGGTCCCGGAAGTTCACTGCAGGCAAGTTTTAGTTTTGGGTTTAGCGGCTACGCACTAACAAGTCAGGGTTGGCTCGGGGCGCTGGCTGCGTATATGAATGTGTACGGACTCTCATTTTTAGTGGCGAGTGGGAGTTTGCTATTTTTGGCACTCTATCGTGTATCGCCGCGGTGGGGACACAGTGTTATTGCACTCATTATTATTGCGTCAGTTCTGCCGGTGACGTTTTCACACCAACCGCTTCCTCAAGGCGTTTTTATTGTTGGGACACAGTGGACGACTGCTGATAAGCAAAACTGGAACACCTTTGACAGGGCAACCATCGTCATGGAAATCCTGGAGCACGCAGCGGCAGCAGGTGCCGCATACATTATTTTCCCTGAAGATACACGGGTGAGTGAGGCACTGGGTGGGAAAGAAACGACCATGCGCGTGCTAACGAATCTTTTCCCCCAAGGTGTCATTGTAGTAGATAGTGGTCGGGTCGATGTTTTAAAGCGCGCCTACCTCCGTGCGTATATTTACGATACCAAGGCAGCCAAGGTGTACATGTTTGATAAGCAGTACCTAGTACCTCAAGGAGAGTACACCCCATACGTCTATGGTGCACTAATTGCGCGGCTCCCACAGTCTCCATCACTCACGCAGGCGTTAAACGATATTTCGTACTGGCCCGGAATTAACCAAGCGACAGTCAATCTTCCCGAACACATTCCTGCCGTTCTATTTTGCTTTGAGAGTGTGACCCCGAGTGGGGTAGCTGCGGCAACACGCGACCGTGCCAAAGTTCCCTTTGTAGCGCACGTTGTGTCGCACGGCTGGTTCCATCGCGAAGTGCCGGTTTTGGTGCATCAGCTTGATGCGATGCTCCTAATGCAAGCACGGTATACCGGCCACGCGATAGTTCAGTCGGGCAATCTCGTTACCACGAAACTCTACCTACCTAATGGCACTATCGTTATTCCAGAGATAATTGCCGAAGGAACAACGTGGACTCTCTCAGCGCTCTAGTTGTGCGGTGAACATGTAATTCACAAATTCAGTTGGCGCATACAAAATCACAAAGTATTTTTGTCTCGGTTGCTCTGCCAGAGGGTATTGCAATGATGCGTTGTTCACGAAGCGTGCGGGGATAACAATCACTAGTTGACGGACAAGGGCGTATTATATATGTATATGAATTATGTAACATTAATGATACCGGTGGTATCGAGACGACAATTGGTCATTGCGGTATTGGGGCTACTAGCGCTCGTGGCTGCGTTTGTGATGTGGAGCGGTCAGCGCAGTGCAGACGTAGTGCTTCCATTGGCTGAACCATTAAGCGACAGACCGATGGTAGATACTTCAACCTACCTCTATTTTAGCGGGATACAAACTCAGAATGAAGCTGACGCCGGGCTACATACCTATGCTTTGAACCTAACGAACGGTTCAGTTGAGCGCGTTTCAGACTTTCCTGACGACCACAGCTTCTCTCTGGTTGATGAACGTCACGCACTCTTTGTGGGGCAGAATTGGAACGTTGAAGACACTGCCGATCCTGACTACTGGTTGCCTATCTGGGTTGATTTTGGCGACACGATGCACGGTATTCTAGCCGCAGTGAGTGGCTGGAACGAAGTGGATTTGGTCGCACATCCAAATGGACGAAACATAGCCTACGCGCAACAGCCAGAACAAGTAGACACCGTCGCAACACGCGCGTTGGCCAGTTGGGAGGTAGTTACAGCTGTTCCTGAGGACGGCACCGTTGAGCGCATTCCGGGCGCGAGTGCACCACAGTGGGTAGGTGAAGGGTTGGTGTACCTTAAAGCTGATGGTGTGTACTATCGCGACCTGACCACGAGCACAGACGTCCGCCTCTTTGCTGGGTATGAAGGGCTCACCCGTAACGCTGATCTTGCTGCCACTCCTGATGGCCGCTACCTCGTCATAACTGTCCCTGGTCTGAACCTAATTGAAGTACTCGAAGTGAACACATTTGCAGAAGATGGTGCAGTGAGTATCTACGTGCACACCGATCCGTCTGCTGCGTATCTCCACCCAGTCTTTGATAGGGAGCATAACGTATTTGCTACTGTTCGCTTTGAAGACCAAACACCTGTAATTGAATTCCGAGGTGTGACTGATAGCCAAGTTCTTCAGGAGGAGCGCCTTACTGGATTTACTAAAGCATTCTTTGCCCTTAATGACTGGAGTCCATTGCGCATTATGGACGCAGCGAGTGCTCAGGAAGCGGTACCGGATACACACACTAATGATCATGAATAAAACAACATATATGGTTACAAAAATACATTCTTCAGTACGCGTTGCGCTCCTCGTTGCACTCATGCTCACGGTAAGTATTCCGCTGTCGCTCTACGCGTCAGATAAGTTTGGGGGCGGCAAATCAAGCACAACAAACGGAGGTGGTGGTGGAAACTACTCTATAACCACTAATTCAAATAGTCGTTACGCAGCGGTGGATGTTCGTAACAATCGAACAGGGGAGACTTCTCAATTCCGTGACTGGAATGGTGACGGTGACTACACCGATGATAATGAGCGGATGACGAGTAATAATCGAGGTGGTGGCGGCGGTGGCGGTAATGGCGGTGGCGGTGGTAACGGTGATTGTATCAATGGTAATAATGGTCGAAACTGTGGTGGCGGTGGTGGTGGTAATAATGGCGGTGGCGGTAACGGTGGCGGACAGCAGTGTGTGGCGGGCGGTACCTGCCAGACTACTGTCAGTAACAACCAGTGTGGTGTAGCAGTAAATGTGTCTGGTACAAATCGATGCTCAGGTGGTACCCGCACCTGCCAGGCACCAACGACCGTCCCGGTCAGTACACTGCAGGCTCCGTGCACCAGTTTCAATGATTTCGACCCAGACTCAACCCTTCGCACAGACCCAACCGTTGTCCGTGAAGGTGATCCGGTGCGAGTATTCTGGGATCTCGGTACCTCACGCAATTACCATGGCAACTGTACACTTCGCGGTTCAGGTATTGCCACAAACTTTGTACTCACGTCACGCTCAGGTAGTGTCACGATTGCAGAAGTAACGGGGCCACATCAATACACACTCTCGTGTGGTGCCGCCAGTATCAATCTACAATTGCGGGTGATTCCTGAAGTGTACGAGTCATAGACCGGCTCCGTAACAACAAAAAAATCCTGGCAACTGCCAGGATTTTTTTGTACGTGCGCTACATCTGTCCGAGTACCTTAAGTGCTTCACGGACCGCTTCGTTTGCGGTAGCAATAGTTGGCGGAAGTTGCAGTACCACTTTACGAGCATCAACCGGTGGGTATCCAAGTGAGACGAGTGCGTCGATGGCATCGCTCGTGTAGCTTGGGAGTGCATTCGGGCTCGTGTGCGTGTCGGTGCTGACAAAATTATCAAACGCATCCTTGAGCTCCATAACAATTTTTTCAGCTGTTTTCTTGCCAATACCTGACACTTTTGTGAGGTACGATGCATCGTTACTGATGACTGCATTTTTAATTGTGGCAACATCAGCCTTGATCATAATGTCGAGTGCAGATTTTGGCCCAATTTTAGGAATAGTGAGGAGGAGTTCAAAAATTTCGAGTTCATCGGCAGTTGTAAAACCATAGAGGTCGAGGGCGGTCTCGCGTACCGCCAAGTGGGTATGGAAGCATACCGATTGATCTACCTGGTAGCCATAGCCTGCAGTCGTATAGATAAGGTAGCCCACACCGTTTACATCAATCACTACTTGGTTGGCGGCAGCGCTCGCAACAAAGCCGCGGATCTGTCTAATCATATACGTGCTAGTGTACACCAGATGGGGAGGGTTTGTCTTCGCGGTACCGTAGGCGTTGCATTTTCTGTACTCCTAGGGTATAGTTCAGCCCACGTAAAACGTATATATATGCCAATTACCAAAGGAGCAGAAAAAGCCCACCGTTCATCGCTTAATAAGCGTGTGTACAACGTTCGTCGTGCTCGCGCCATGAACGACACGGTGAAGAAAGTACAAAAGCTCGCTGCCGCTGGATCAGCTAAGGAAGCCGAAGCTATCTTGCCAGCCGCTTTCAAAGCAATTGATAAAGCAGCCAAGCGTGGTGTCATTAAGGACAACACAGCAGACCGTAAGAAGTCTCGCCTCGCTGCCGCCATCAAGCGCGCAACAAAGTAACAAAAAAGCACCACGGCCGTGGTGCTTTTTTGTTCCCAAGCAGTTTGCTACACTTACGACCATTGGTGTATATGTCTCAATACGTATCTAAAAAAACGTTTGTGTGTATCGTGGTCATCCTGCTTTGCGTAGGGGTGTGGTATGGGTACACCAGTACAGTACCAGAAGCCCCAGCACGAGATGTTCGATTCGTTTCGATCGCAACCGACGAAGTGCTCACTGCGCAATTTCTAAACGACAAGGTTGTACTGAACGGGCTTGGTCTGCGCGATAGCACGCTCACCGAAGTCGACTCCTCTTCAGGTGTACGGTTTGAAGACAGAGTAACTGGATTAACACTATGGAGTGAAGGTGCGCAGGTAACGCTCTATGAACGAGGAGCGATTATCTTCACTGGCACTGAATCAGCTGAAGCGGCAAACACCTCAGCACCAGTTGAGAATACCGTCGCCGATTTGTTGCTTAATACCACGTGGATATGGCGTGAGACGGTCATGAGTAACGGTGACCAAATTGAACCCGGTGACGCTACTGCTTTTTCAATAACACTCAGCGGCGGCTCTGTTACGGGAACGACCGATTGCAACAATTTCCAGGGTACGTACAGTCTCACCAGTGCAGCACTCTCTATGGGGCCATTTTCGATGACAAAAATGTACTGCGTAAATTCACGTGAGCAAGAGTTTATCAGAGCGCTTGAGGGACAAACTACTGCGCTCTTTAATCTTGAGGGTAATTTAGTACTCCTCTTAAAAGACGATGCTGGCTCAGTATTCTTCACGAGAGCGACGACGTCACCAGTTCAGTAGCTTGGTCGTTAGTGGCGGATATAGAATGAAAACGTGATTGTGTCATCAAGGAGAAGCTCCTCTTTGTTGCGTACACTTGCCTTGAGCGGGAGAAGGTAACTACCACTGTGGCGGTCAGGAAAAATAGAGGTAGTGAAGGTAGTTGTACCAATAGTGACCGTTACCGGAAGCGAGCCAAATCCACGCCGATTGTGCGCATACGTTTGCTTTATGGTTGTCCCTAAATCTTTAGGAAGGGTCACAAAATGCCAGGAAGCAGATTCCCCGGGGTAGAGCCAAATTTTTGCTTGAGCGGTGTATTTTGGTGGCGTCGCCATCCAATAAGTATAATCACCAGGCCATCTTTTTGCACGACTCGCATTTTTACCAATTTAGTTCTATACTGTCGCAGTTCAGTTTGAACAGAGTGAATATATTGGAGGATTGGCCGAGTGGGGTAGACATGAACTGCTTCATGTCTACCCGCGAACGGGTGAGCGTGGCAGACACGAGGTCAATCTACCCGAAGGGCGACAATGTAAGCTTTGCTTACTATATTGGAGGATTGGCCGAGTGGCTGAAGGCAGCGGTTTACTAAACCGCCAGAG
>CAYRMU010000012.1:0-13846 GCA_964425655.1 uncultured Candidatus Saccharibacteria bacterium
TCAGGCACTTTCATTTCGTGACCGTCTATGATGACAGGCTTTGGTGGTACTACGGGCTTGCTTGCAGCTTTTGCGGCTTCACTCGCTACCTCCGCTGCGACGTAGAGCATGCGTTCAATTGAGTCACGGTACGCAATACTATAGAGCTGTGGATCTTCTTCAATGCGCGTACGAATAACCTCACGTTCATTACTCGAGAACTGTGTCCGGAGGGCGTTCATATTGATAAAGGTACGGAGCTTCTGCGCAAAGCCAAACGCATCTTCTGGGTCGCATATAAAGGCATCGGTACCATCTTTAAACAAATCGGCTCGCAGTGGTGTACGTGCCATAATCATCGGCACCCCAAGCGCAGCCGCCTTAATCACGAGATCATCACTCTCCGCATGCGTATCAGTTACCAGGAGCACATTTGCCGAGCGAAGGTGCTCGGTGTAGTCGCTGATGCCTCCAGCGAAAATAACCTGCTTCTCAATTTGAAGAATCTTTGCTCGATCACGAAACTGCTGCTTCAGTGGCCCGTCACCAATCACCACAAACCCAATGCTCGGTGTTTGGAGCGACATACGTACTGCGTCGAGGGCTCGAAAGAGTGTACTCTCAGCATCAAGCTCGCTGACGCACATGATGGTAAAGACAAATTGTGGGTACATCTTCTGCTCCTGGCGAGGCGCGAGGTTGAGTAATTGGCTCGTATTGAAAAATCGCGGCAACAATTCTAGGTCACTAATTTTTTTATACTGCGCCAAAAGTGCACTTTTAATCGTATCGGTAGTGACCCGAACACTATCTGTACGTTTGAGTACGTAGTGCATGAAGCGCATGCGCCACGGGTTATAGCGGTCTGCTTTGAGGAATTTTTCTTTCTGAAGCCACTCGTCTGTTCGCACGTGTACTTGGAAGGGTCGTTCGAAGTAATCGGCAATAAAAAGCGCTGCGACCCCCGATTCAAACGGATCGAGTGCAACAACGAGATCAGGCCTGAAACCATCAGCAAACTCCAGTTCTTCTTTGGCGAGCGACCGCGCCGCAAACGGTATTTGAATAAAAAAATTGGTACTGAGTGGATACGCCCATACTGTTGGAGCGAGGCGCACTGTTTCTGCAGGCATCGTCCCCCGCTGACTGATTACCATGATGTGTATTTCATCAAATACACCCTGAAGATCAATTAAGCTTTGGGCGGTAACGGTATCTGACGAAAAAACCGCTGGGTCACTCGTTATAAATAAAATTCGTGATTTCACTCGAGTTGATTCTGCTTCGAGGATACGCTGCTTTCGAAGCTCTGCCGATACTGCAACCGTACTGGTATTGTGCAAAATAGTCGCTGCCGAGGTTTCATCGAGTATACGGTCAAGTGCCACTTCAGCGCGAGCTGAAGGGTCAAATGAATCACGAGCATTAGGGAGTCCCATAACTGCCTCATTATACCGCCTCCTCGTACAAAAAAGCGGGCTGTCCCCGCTGTCTTGTGCATCACCGACGCCAACAGGCTCGGAGAATACCTACACCTGTGCCTTTGCCCAGGCAATATACCGGTCAATCCCTTCCCAAATAGAAACCTGAGGGGTGAAGCCGAGACTTTTAGCGTAGCTGATGTCTGCAGGGAAACGAGTTACCTCACCCGGTCGCGCTGGTCCATGCTTAATCTCTGCATTGAATTGCTTCGCGATGTACGTCGCAATATCAAGAACGCTCGTGTTAATACCACTGCCGAAATTGATACTCTTCCCATCAAGGCCTGGTGTTTCCATAACGAGCTCATAGGCACGCACGAGGTCGCTCACGTGGAGGTAGTCACGCGTAGCAGAACCGTCTCCAAAAACAGTAAGTGGTTCACCCGTCATTGCCTTGCGAACGAGAATTGGAATGAGGGCACCAAACGTCCCACTCTTCTGGCGTTCACCAAAAATATTAAAGGGACGGACAATCGTAACCGGTACCGCAAATGATTTGTAGTACGAATACGCGAGACGCTCTGCTCCTGCCTTCGTAGCCGCGTACGGGCTATTTGGCTTGAGCTCTGCGGTTTCATCGAGGAGTTCGTTCGCTTTGAGATCGTGACCATCACCGTACACTTCGCAGGTGGAGGCATGAATTAAGCGAATACCATTGTTACGTACCTCTTCCAAAATATTGAACGTACCAACCACATTCACATCAACAAAACTCTTCGGATCTTTGAGCGACTGATCCACATTGACGTTGGCAGCGAGGTGAAACACCACATCGTGCCCGCGCACCGTCTTCTCAACCAAAACAGGGTCGGTAATAGAACCAAATACCACCTGTATCTGGTCTTTAAACGACTCGATGTTCTTAATCTTTTCATCCTTGTACGTATTGAGTACGGTCACGTGATGCCCTTTCTTGAGCAGGGCTTCGGCCAAATGGCTACCCTGAAACCCAGCTCCACCGGTGATGAGAATTTTCATAGATTACAATACTACTATAATGGTTTTGCTAATGCGAGGTCCCAATTTTCCTTGTATTCGGTAAGCAATTGTGGGAAAGCTGGTAGCGCCTGTAGCGCGTGCAGTGCGCCGACTGAAAGCCGCTGACGAAGTGCACCATCGTCAACCACCCGGCGCATGGCGGCTGTAATTGCAGCGGTATCACCTGGCGGAACAATTAATCCGCTCGTTTCGTCAATAATGAGCTCACCAGCGCAACCAACATCAGTCATGATAACTGGAAGTCCCGCAGTAGCCGCCTCAACGATGACCATCCCCCACCCCTCGTAGTCTGAGGTTAAGAGGAAACAATCACAGGCTTGGTAAAACAATCCAAGGTGGTAGCCACTTTGGTACCCATGAAAGATGACATGCTCTGAAAGTCCAAGACTGACGACCAGTGCCTTAAGCTTCTCCTCTTCCGGGCCGTTACCCAAAATATGGAGGAGGACTTTCGGTGAAGTAGCAACGACCGTCTTCAGGGCCGCGAGCTGTAGCTCAATGCGCTTAATCGGCACGAGGCGTGATACGGTTAAGAAATTAAAGTGCTGCCCATACTGCTGCTGAAATGTGGAACGTGCTTGCTCGTAGCCATGCATATCTTCTTTAGGAAGTGCATGCACTGAAAGCCCGAGCTTGGTCACATCGACGTAAATTGAAACTATCTTTATACGTTCAGGAGCTACGCCAAACTCAGTTATCAGTCGGTCACGTAACCGCGGACTCAGTGCCCGAATAATACTCGCCCGCTTTAAGACAATATGTGCCAAACGTTTGCGGAACCACGTGAGCTTTTCAATACCGAGGACCTGCACCTCGAGACCTTTGTGGTACCGACGGGCAAACCAGACACCGACGAGACCAAGGTAGTACATGTCTTGTGACGTTATCACATCACAGCGGTTTTCGGCGATGAGGGTACGTACGCGTGCGTACATTCTAGCGAGCTTCACAAACTTATGCTGCCCGCCGACGCCGTAGACAGTCACCCTATCTGAAAGCTTCGTTGTCACCGTCGCTGGCGATGGTACCACCACACTGTAGTGGCTAACAATTTCACCGTACGCCTTCGTGCGAAACGCCACGACACTATCGGGATCATGAACTTTAGGGTCAAGGGCTAGACTAACGACGTACATAGGTAGCAATTAATGAAAGTAACTGACTGAGTGTAGCAGTTTCGGTAAATTTTGCGAGGGAGGTTTTGGCGGCCTCGGCGTAGCGAGTACCGAGCGCAGCGTCGCGCGCGAGCGAAGCGAGCGCGCGAACCAAAGCCTTCTCGTCGTTATATGGAACCAATAGACCATTCACTTCGTTACGAATTAGCTCCGGATTACCACCAACCGCTGAGGCAATGACAGGAGTACCGTGATGCATTGCCTCAAGGAGCTGGTGCGAAAGCCCCTCGTAAGCTGAATTCAAGACGTACACGTCCGCTGCAGTAAACACGGTACCGAGCCTTTCTTTATCGAGCACACCGAGAAAATGTACGTACTCGCTGACGCCACATGATTTTACCTGTGCCTCAAGTGTCGCTCGGTATGGACCGTCACCCGCAATAAGGAGTGTCACCTCATGTCCCGCGGCACGCATCTGGGCGAGCACCTGAATGAGTGCATATTCGCCTTTCCACGGGGTCAAACGTGCAACCGAACAGATAACAAATCCCCTCACACCAAATTGCGCGCGAGCTTCTGCTTTGGTCTTTGTCACTGGAAGTGGTGTCAGCGCACTGTATATCACATGTAACCGCTCTGGCGTCACACCCCAAGTACGCACAATCGAACCAAGGTACTGACTCGGTACCACAACCGCGGCCGCTCGCGTCGCCACAAACGCCTGCACCGCATGGAGCACGCGCACCTGCCACGCTACGGCCGCCCGTGCACGGGTATACGCATCGAGCGTATCGAGAAGACCAAATCGTATCCGTCCTTGCTCCCATGCGTAGTCGCCACCAAGGCGAAGCATAAGCGGACGTCGACGGAGCATAGCTACGACGTAGGCTGGCAGCCCAACACTCACTGGATCAAGTGCATACACCACATCCACCCCAGCTGACACTCGCCACAACTTCCAGGTATACGCCACATGCCGAAATGCTTTCGGTACCGCACGGACACTCCGG
Organism: uncultured Candidatus Saccharibacteria bacterium; assembly: GCA_964425655.1. Taxonomy (GTDB): domain Bacteria; phylum Patescibacteriota; class Minisyncoccia; order Phycocordibacterales; family UBA918; genus OLB19. The sequence goes on from CAYRMU010000012.1 coordinate 4,585, forward strand.
TACGGCACTACCGACACCTTGACCCCATGCTCAGGAAGTGCCTGCTCAACCATCGCAGCATACGTCGCAGGCCCACCTATTTCCGGTGGGTATAATCCAGCTGCTACCAGTACGTGTCCTTTCATAGCCAGTAGTATAGCAACTACGCGTACGTCGACCGCTTCAACTCCACGATATCGATAATCGACCGCGCCAACACCTGCGAATCATGCCGTACCAAGCTTCGCTTTAAGACATCACCACTCTGGAGTCGCACTGCTTCCTTGGCGGTAAAATCACCTTGCAGCACGGTACAAGTTTCTCCCTCACAATTCATGGCAACAGGGTATTCGTCTTGTGCTGCGTACCGCATAAGGAGCTCCTCAGGAATCTCACCGGAATTAACCAGCACAACGTCAGGCTGACGACCTATGTACCGAGTAATTTCGGCCACGTGCTCGCGTGCTCCCATGCCAGCAGTCTGCCCTACTTTTGTCATCAAGTTAGTAACGTACACCAACCTCGCCTTGGTGCGCTGGAGCGCCTCAGGAACTCCATCGACAACACAGTTGGCTAAAATGCTCGTATACAAATCCCCGGGACCGAGCACAATCACATCGGCATTACGAATTGCTGCTTCGGCTCGGGGATTAATCATAGCGCTCGGCGTCACCGCGAGCGCGACAATTGAATGAACATAGCGATCAGGCGAAGGTTCATCAATCGCGTGCTCACCGGTTACTACTACTCCATCAGCGTAGGTGGCTACGAGGTGGACTGACTCGGTTGAGACCGGTATCACCGAGCCGCGTACCCGTAGTACGCGCGCTGCTGCACGAATAGCCGCCTCTTCTGAGCCAAGGATACTCGTCAACGCTACAAGGAGTAAGTTACCGAGGTTGTGTCCTTCTAAGCCACTCCCCTTATCAAACCGATGCATAAAAAGCTCACGTACGAGTTCCTCGTGCTCATCGTCGTCGCTTGCGAGAGCGGCCAAAGCCATTCGCGCGTCACCCACCGGTAGCTGGCCAAACTCGTCTCGGAGGCGTCCGGTTGAGCCACCTGAGTCGGCCATGGTTACAATTGCAGTGAGGTCAATGTGTGCCTGGTACTGCTTCAAGCCCCGCAAAATTGCATGGGTTCCCGTACCGCCACCAATCACCACAACCGACTTTTTAGCTTCCATACGTACACTATTAAACCAAGGGGGCATACAAAAAGATACTCGAAATCGTGGTACAGTATGACCATATGCAGCACGGCACAAAGACAGGCACCCTCATTATTTCCCTTGATTTTGAGCTCATGTGGGGCATGTTTGATAAAGTGACCGCGGCAACGTACGGAGAAAACCTGAATGGTGTTCATGAAGTGCTCCCCTACCTACTCCAACACTTTGCTGACCACGGTATTCATGCCACCTGGGCTACCGTCGGTATGCTTATGAGCGCAAACGCCGGCGAACTCCAGACGCACTTACCTGACCGAAGCGAAGAACCTCAGTACCACACAGAGAGCCTTTCTGCGTATGCGCATTGGCGAAGTGCTGCACCAACACACGTGCCAAAGCACTACTTTGGCGCTCCCCTGGTACGAGCCATTCTCCAGACTAAAGACCAAGAGCTCGCGAGCCACACGTTTAGCCACTACTACTGTCGCGAAGCGCAGCGTGATGTACACGCTGCTGCCGCAGCCTTCACTGCTGACTGTGAAGCTTTTGCTCAAGCTGTCGCTCCATTTGGCGCGTCGATACGTTCAATCGTTTTTCCTCGTAACCAGTGGGATGATGCAGCACTCAACACACTGGCATCATTTGGCTTTACCGCTTTTCGCGGTACCGAAACACACTTCCTCTATAAAGCACGGACTGACAGGGAGCAAAATAATCCGTACATCCGTCTCATCCGCCTCATCGACCACTACGTAAACATCAGCGGCCACCACACGTACCCACTCACCAACAACCTTAGGCACGCAAGTGGACTCATCAATCTCCCCGCCAGCCGCTTCTTACGGCCATGGAGTACGCGCTTACGTTTCCTGGAGCCGCTACGGCTCCGTCGCATTAAAAAAAGCATGACGGTAGCCGCCAAGCGTGGTGAAGTATTTCACCTCTGGTGGCATCCGCACAACTTTGGCAAGAACCAAGTAGAGAACGTAGCGTTTCTGACCGAACTGCTCAATCACTTCACGAAACTCCAAAATACCTACGGCATGCAGAGCCTCTCGATGGGTGAAGCGGCTACACGCGTGCGCGAATTGCCCTAACAATTTTTTTCGGCAGCCGAATACCAAGTCGGGCAAGGAGTGCATTAGCAGCTTTACCTAGTGCGATAACTATAATCGACACCTTACTTAAAAAGCGTTCCCCGATACTCGGCCGCCAGTCACCGAGCCCTGCTACCTGCACCTTTTCGTGTCCAAATACATACGCACCAGCTGCAAGCGCTTCCAAAAGCGCTCCGGGTTTAAGCGACGCAATGACCACCTCGGTCACTGGACTCCCGAGGTGATCGGCTCGATGCAAGTCAACACCACCCGTTGCAATGAGTGACTTTTTTTGTCGAAGCGTACAGAGGAGTGCGGCACTCCGGCAGCGCGGTGCATACTTCCCTTCATACTGCTGATTCCATATCTCGACACCATCGAGGCTAGCCAGCAGCGCATCATCAACCACATACTGATTACGGACCGGATGGGCCAGCACGACCAGTGGCGTCACTGCTCGCCAAGCAGCTAGCGCGTGCCCATCCTCTGCCACAGCAGTTTGAAAGTCAGTGGCACCAATATGGAGCACGTGTGCTTTTTTATACGGCACCTCAAAGCCAGGAAGAAAAAGAAATGTCTCGTCCGATAGCGCACGACACTCTGCCACAAACGAATCAGCCGCTTCTTTGGTCAACCTATCTGTATGCTCCGTCATACACGCAAAGGAGAGCCCGTTCGCACGCAGGAGCGATTTAAGCTCAGGGAGAGACAGCTTGCCGTCGTATGAATGCGTTGAGTGTACGTGAATAATGCCGCGGTACATCATAGATATTTTTTTACCACATCAATATACTCCATTATAAACGGGGCCGGGTCGGTGACGGCAAATACGTCACCCGGGACAGTGAAGGTCGTTTTAAGAAATGCACCAAGAGCAGTAATTCGCGATGGGTAGAGCAGCGGCCGGAGCGGGTCACGCGCAGTCATAACGCGCCAGAGCCAGCGTACGTCACCGAGAAAATGTTGCGTCGTTAGCGGTGTGATTGGTTTAGCTTTTGGCGCAGCAAAGCCACGGGCGAGCACATCATACCCAAGCACAAAGCTGATACCCATTCGTTCTGGTAACGGGAGAGACCCCCAGAAGCGACCATTAATTTCCATCAATTTAGAGACCCCTGCTTTTGTATCAAACTTCCACTCCACCATAATTGGCCCCGACCACTTGAGTTCGGCAATGAGCGCCTTGGTGTGCTGCACCATCGACACCATGAGTGGATCATTCAAGACCGCTGTTTTAACGGTCGCTGCGCCGCCACGTGGACTGAGCGAACGAACCCGTTTATGTACAAACACTTTACTCACCTCACCTTCAAACGTGAGGCACTCAACACCGTACTCTGTCCCCTCAATGAATTCCTGAATAATTGGAAGCTGATCAGTTTGCGCTCGTACACGCTCCGTGGCAGCCAAGAGCTCGGCAGCGTCAGTGACAATCTCGGCGGTACCAAACTTCCCCTCCCCTGTCGCCCACGACACACTCGTCTTTGGCTTCACCACTACCGGAAATTCTTTAACCGCTAATGGGTCACGTTCTGCAATGGTTGGAATATTGAGCGTGCGTGCGAGTGCGTACGTTTCAGCTTTATCAAACGCAATACCAACCGAACTCATCGGTGGCAAAATGAGCTTACACGCGAGCCCAATTTCTTTACTGTGTGCAATGACCGTAAGGTAGGTTGCGTCAGAAAAAGTAAACAAGACTGGTGGCTCAGGAAACGCACTCGCCGCTTTGACCACGTGTGCAATAAAGCTGTCTTGATTGGTTTTTGGATCAGGGTACACAAAGCGCGACGTAGTAAAGCGAGAAAATCCAGCCATAGCTGTCGGGCGCTGACTCCCAACTGTAACCACCCGACCTGCTTTACCAAGGCTCCGCACTGCCGCGAGCGCACTTTTTAATTCTCCATCGAGGACAATTGCGTACATAAACGTTGAATATTGAGTATACCACCGATGCCCTGAGCCGGGTACCGCTACCTAGGCGAGGTCTGGGCAAATACCATACACTCCCTTGACCAAGGGGAACCCTTGGTCAAAATAAGGATAGTTTGGACTTACTGAACCTTACTGAGCAGTGGGGTAAAAACTTGCTCACGCATTTTTAGCGCAATCTGTTCCCAGTCGTACTCACGTACCACCATGGCGAAGGCTGTTTCTACCGTACGGCTGGTAGCGCTACTATCAGCGAGAATTTTAGTAACGGCAGCTGCAATTTGCTGGGGAGCATTGGTGTCAACTGCCCACCCTGTAGGCGCTGTATCAGGGTTACGCACAGCGTCAAACAAAAAGTCAGCGATGCCTCCTTCCTGTGTTGCGATTACCGGAAGCTTAGCCGCCATCGCTTCCACGAAGGAGTTACCCATCCCTTCGGAGCGACTCGGTCGAATAAAGATGTCACACGCGCGGAGCATCGTTGGCATACCTGCATGTCCAATGAGTCCTTTAAAATGGGTTCGATCTGAAACATTGAGCTCGCGAGCAAGCGCCTCAAGCGTGTCTTTATCAGGGCCTCCGCCATAGATTAAAAAATGCACCTGGGGTGGCAAATGCGGAAGTGCACGTATCACATCATCAAGCCCGTTTTTATGCACCATACGTGACGTGGTGACCAAGAACACATCACCTGGTTTTTTACCAAGCGACACCTTCATTGCTTCCACCTCAGGTAGCGGAACTGTCTGGGCAAAGTGCTTAGTGTTCACTGCGTTTGGTACCAAGATAGGCTCATGCAGGTGACCCATTCGTGTAGCCCACCGCCCCAAAAACGTGGAGATGACCTGGACCATATCCGCGGTCGTAAACGCTCGTGTAAAGAGCGGCCAGACAGGTTTTGCCAGTCGCTCAATATGCTCTGGCGGATCACCTTCTTGCAGAGTTAGCAAATACTTCACTTCAGGATGGAACCACTTAAAGATAGCTGCGGGGACACCGCACGAATGTGCCATCATCGCCCAAATGCCATCAAAGCGGTACGTGCGATGGAGGCGGAGCGCCTTAAAGGCTCCAGTAAACTGAAAGAGGTGCTTATTGAGGTGTAGGGGAAACTTCTTGCGGTCAGCTATGGTTGGATTTTTCCAGCCGAACCCAATTCGATGTACGTGCACGTTCCCTATCTGCTCTTCCTTCGGCATAGCTTTGTCGTAGTGGAGCGTTAGCAAATGGAACTCAATCTCCGCACGAGAAATACGGTCAGTGATTTCCTTGATAGCAATCTCCGCCCCACCCACCTCACCAGGGTAGTAGTCGAGCGAAAACAGTAAGACTTTTTTCGGAACTGACATGCGTTTACTTGAGCCGCTGGCGTAAAAAAAGTTGATAGGCAATGCGCAATTGGTTTGCCAGCGCATCACCCTGCCCAATAGACCGCACCAGTGTCGTGCGCCGCGCGAGTGAGACAGCACTCTTCGCCTCAAACGTATCTATCGCGTACACCTGGTCAGCATTTCCTAGAAGTACCCGAAGGACGGTACGGGTTAAAAACGGAATAGCACCAAGCTTCTGGTCAGCCAATGTGATGAGGTGAGGTATCTTCCTACCGCCAGCAAAGAATGCCGCGAGCGCTCCGTAACTTGCAAAGAGTGACCACTGAAACATGTACTCGTGCTCTAGTTTAAGGCGAGCAGCAATTCGTGAACCACGTATCGGCAGGAGGTACTTGTCACTGGTACGGCCAAAACCAACCCGATGGAGCGTCACATTTGGGAGACCGCACTCATCGCCCATTGCATCTTTTGAAAACCTCGTCGTCACCACATCAAACTGCACGTGCGGCAGCTGTCGAATCAAATCGCACAGTGCGAGCTCGGCAGGACCGGCGTGCGGATAGAATGTTGTTGAAAACACGAGAATGCGCTGATTGGCTTTTGCGACTGAGCCAATCTCGGCTTTAACAGAGGTAATCCAGTCAACTAAGGTATGCGTCTGCTGCCATCCGAGTGCCTTAACTTGCGCATTATCAACGCCTCCACTGTACCGATTACCGGCTCGCTCCGGCATCATGATGGTTTCACCTCCAAACAGCGCTGCTACCTCAAGCACCGAATACGCTTGGTCGGCTCCTATACCGTAGCCATCCCCCTGCCCTTTCTCGGCCACCAAGACGAGTCCATTAACGATGTCAAAGACATGGGTAAAATTACGCGTCTGCGTGCCTGGTGCTGTTACGGTTAACGGCTGCCCTTGCCTATAGAGTTCAGTGAAAATTCGAATGAGCGTACCATAGGGACCACTCATCTCGCGCGGACCATAGACGTTATAAAAATAGGTTATCGCGTAGGTAAGCCCAAACCAGGTAGCGTAATTTTTGACCAACTCCGTGTTCGTCGCCTTGCTCCACGCGTACGGACTCTGATCTCGTCCATCTCCCCCGTCAGCAAACTTCGTCGAGCTCCCGGCGTAAATGAGCTTGGCTGCATGTCGGCGACAAAACTCAAGTACGGCAAATGTCCCCGTCTTGTTTAAATCCCACACGAGTTCAATGTCTTCAAAACTCTTCTCTGTGCGCGCATACTCACCTAAGTGAAAGACTACATCCGGAGTTTCAGGAATAAGTTTTGCGATATCTTTGGTGTGACCGGTACGGTAGATGACGCCCTCAACGTGGTTTTCAGGAGTACCAGTGAAATAATTATCAAGCGAAATTACGGTATGACCGAGTGCTACAAGTCGCTCACATAGGTGTGAGCCCACAAAACCGGCCCCACCGGTGACTAAGACTGTTTTTTGCATGTGCCCTATACTACCAAAAAAACCGTCCTAACGTTACTTACACAGTGGCGTACTACCGGAAGGGAAAATCGTCAGTAGCAGCCTTTTCCTCGTATGCCGAGGTCGGTACAGACACTGGAGCCCGACCAGCTACGACCGCCAAGAGCGCGATCCCAATAATCGCTACGAGCCCGAGGTACGGGTAGACTGGTGCCGCTGAAGCCCCAGCCGCTGCTGAAAGTGTACCGGGTGCTGGTACCGGCACTGCAGGCGCACCTATCGCAACTGGTGTAGACGTACCCGTCACTGTTGTTGACGCGGTTAGAGCACCAAACCGAAACGCTGGTGCTTCTGGCAGTACTGCCGTTGCAACCGTAGGCAACGGCACTGCTACCGCACGTGCACTAAGGTCGGACGTCGAACGCGCCACACTGCTACCGCCATCGTGCGCCACGAGCTGTCGAGCACTATCATGGACTAAGACTGGTCTACCTATTGTACCTAGTTGGCTTTGGGGTATGGTGAGCGTTGCATTTGGTCGCATAAATGTACCAGGTGGTATGGTCACTGTACGCTCCCCCGCCACGGTATACCCCGATACGTCTACTTCATACTTTGCATCATTGTGAAGCTGCACGTCACCGGCAGCATTTTTTGTAATAGATAACGTTAACGGCAGGACTGTTACTACCACCCGGTCAGTAGCTACAAAATTTTTATAGGTGGCTGTTACCGACACAATGTATTCTCCGGGATACGCAAACCGATGCGTAACGGTCTCACCGGTAGCTGTATGCAGGTCGCCAAAATTCCATTCACGCGCCATTGACTGCGCAACCGTTTTTCCTATGTTTCCAATAGTTGCTTTAGCGGTAACTGGTTGATTCACGTACACCTGCCCCGCCATAGCTATCCTGATAGTAGGTGCACTTGGTTCAGTCTTCAAAGGTTCGGGTGTTGCCGTACGTGATTTTGAAACTGAACTGCTTCCTCCTCCGCTCTCGCCAGCTTGTTCTGTATCTTCTTCTGTCGTTTCCTCTTCTTCGGTCGCTTCTTCACTCGTGGTATCAGTCGTGTTACCTGCTCCAGGCGTTGCAATTGCCGTCACCCATCCACTCGGAGTGTACTGAGCGGTTTCTTTGGTGACGTTATCGCCACCAATACTTGACCAATTCTCTCCACCCGCCACTTGGTCAACGATTGAACCGTCGGCACGGCGGAGTGTGAGGGTTGCACCTGTATTCACCAGTGCACCGGTATACACCAAAAAAGCTACGCTGCCTGCGGACGCATCGCTGGTGCGCTCGAGAACAGCGTAGCTCTGAGGTTCTATGGTGCCGGAAAGGGTGATAGTGAGGTTCATCCCATCACTCAAAGTCCAACCATCAACTACTTCACGCTCACCACTGTTATACAGCTCAATCCACTCGTGGTTAGCTGAAGTTGGTGCACCCATCCAAGCCACCTCGTTGATTGTTATCGCAGCCTTGGCCAGTGAAGGAAGGCATAGGAGCGCGAAGAGTACACAACTGAGGCGGACAGTGGGCATATGGTTATGGTCGGAAAGGGTTACGATCGTTACCGGTAACACGCATCATTCGTTCAAGCTGTTTTGGCGCAAGCGGGTCACGCTTACTCTTCATTTCAGCATACGGGTTATGCATCGGTACTGGCGACGACGGCACGTGAGACGGCATAGGCGGCGGTACTGGTGGTGCTACCGGCGGGGGTGCAACTTCAGCAACAGGTGCAACGGGCGCCACCTTCACCTCAGCTGCTTCTTTTGTATACGTCTCAATTGGCTTTCCGATAGCACTCGCCAACGCAGCCTTGAGACTTTCCCGAGGATCGACTACTGGGGTTTCACCTGCGGCAAGGGACGGTTTTGAATCAGGACGTGCTGGTGGTGCCGGTTTCTTTTCCTGGTGTGCCAAATTTCGTAAGACGCTCTTCAGATCAGTAGCAGTCTTATGCGGCACTCGTTCTCGCGACTCTGCACTCCCACTGCGTGGCGGACGTCCGGTCTCTTCAAGCGGTGGCCGAGTAGCCGCAGCTCGTGCTGGTTGTTCTTGGCGTCCACGAGCCACCTCTGTCCGGTGGGCCTGCTCGCGTGCGTCAGATTTTTCAGCTCTATCACCTGCTTCAGGAGGTCGCGCCTCTACCGGTGGCTTCTGAGAACGAGACTCCGATGCTGCTGCACGTTCTGGTTCACGGTCACGACCCTGCGGTGATTGATTCGTCCGTGGCGCAGCTGGGGTCGGTGCGGCAGTTCTGGCAGGAGCATCTCCCACGGCTGACGCTGTACGTA
>CAYRMU010000012.1:13946-25179 GCA_964425655.1 uncultured Candidatus Saccharibacteria bacterium
TTTTTGCTGCACTCGGGGTGGCACTTGGTTCTCGCAGCGGCCGTTCTGGGGCGTGTGTTTCAGCATGCCAAGCATTAATCGCTGCCTCTACCGCAGCCCGTACACCGGCAAACTGGCGACGACTCTCAGCCATAGCCATCTGCTTGTACGACACGTGTGGCGGTACGATTGGCGGCAATGTCACCGCAGAAAAAGGCTGCGACCCAATACCGTCAATCATCAAGCTCAAGTAAATCTGTGCAAAGCCTAGGTTTACAATATCGGCCGCTAAAAACTTCGGCGTGAACACGGTCTCGAGCACCTCCGCGTCAAAGGGACCGACACGAAACGCAATAATCGTACCGACGTTTCCGAACACCGCATTGCGGACCTCCTCCTCCATTTGCTCAATGTACTGGTGCGCAATGGTGAGATTGAGCTTGTACTTACGTGCCTCCGAAAGAATGTCAGCGAAGGTTGCGTTAGCGAAGCTCTGGAACTCGTCTACGTAGAAGTAGAAGTTCGGCATACTTTTCATTTGCTCTGCTGACAGGTCAGCACGGCTCATCGCCGCTAGGTACAAACGGGTAGTAAGCATTGAGCCCAAGAGGTTTGCGTTACTCTCCCCTACCAGCCCTTTTGAGAGATTGGCAATCAAAATCTTCTTCCCGTCCATCACCTCGCGTAAATCAAAGCTCGAGTGTGGCTGACCCACAATATTGCGAATCAAGGGGTTACTCGTAAACTGGCCAATTTTGTTTTTAATCGCGTCACCCGCTTCTTGCATGTAGCGCTCGTTGTAGTTCAAGAACTCGTCAACCCAAAATGACTTAACGGCCGGGTCAGTAATATTGTCGATTACCTTGCGTCGATAGTGCTTATCAGAGAGCATGCGGTTGACGCCAAGGAGCGTTGAGTCTGGGTACTCCAAAAGGGCCAGGAGTGTGTTGGAGAGAATGTACTCCATACGGGCACTCCAGGCATCCACCCAGATTTTTTTGAAGACCGACATCAATCCCGACACAACGAGGTGTCGCTTGTCAGGACCAACGTCTTCCATTACGTTGAAAGAAACCGGATTATCAGTATCAAATGGCGCAAAGTACAACACATCTTTCACCCGATCTTCGGGTACGTACTCGAGGAGCACTTCTGCGGTCGCACCGTGCGGATCAATGAAGGCGAGGCCGTTGCCATTTTTCATATCTTGCACTGCCATGTTCTCGAGGAGGGTCGACTTACCCATACCAGTTTTTCCAATCACGTAGACGTGTTTGGTTCGATCCTTCGCCTTAATACCAAAGGGCACCTGCACGCCACGTGCATCAGTCTTGGCAAAAAACGTAATTTGTTCAGGATCAAAACTACTCATAGCAGTAGTATAGCAAATAGTTACTCCGTTCCGCCGAAGCGTTCACGTAAATACGTTATCAACTCGGTGATATCGTCGACTCGATTTTTTGAGCCGAGCAGAATTATGACCACGATGCGTTCCTCACCTTTTACGACAAGCTTGTGGAACGACACCGATGTCTGTCCGGCCGCCGCAGTATCACCTACCTTGCCGCCAATAAACGATTCAACGCCAGGGATGGAATTAAAGTTTTCGAGCGTACCGAATTGGTCTTTTGTATACGCCGTAGTAATATCTTGGTTCACTGAAAGCTCTAAGATAAAACTTCGGTTGTTGTAGATATACTGCGAAAGGCGAAGTAAATCACCTACCGATGAAACATTACCGTTATCGAGACCAGACGGATCGGTAAACACGGTGTTAGAGAGCCCGAGCGCTGCCGCTTTTTCATTCATCAACGTAATGAAACGGTCACGACCAACAATTCCGGCAATATACTCGGCAGCTTCATTTGACGACTCCACCAGGAGTAGCTGGAGCAAGCTGTACATGGACACTGTTCGTCCCACCTCAAGGCGCGGGATTACGCTCGTGACATCGGGCACGTAATTAATCCGCACATCTTTATCAAGGTTGATGTACTCAACCGCAACGAGTGCAGTCATGAGTTTAGTGACTGACGCAATCGGTGCCGGTGTATCTAATTCACTGGCCGCAAGAATAGTTGAATTTTGGATATCTCCAATCAAGTAGTGTGGTGTTTCGAGTTCAGGAATCTTTGGTTCATACACGAAATCGTCATTCACAAAGTCAGCTTCGTGTACCAAGACTGGAGTTTCCACATCGACGAGCGCGTAGAGCGCTTCGGCATGCTCATTCGTGAGACGAATACACCCTCCGGAGAACCCTTCAGGTACTGGTGTGCCATCGGGGTAATACGGCCATCCGTGAATGAAAAAATTACCCTGAAACGTCATACTCCAAGGCTGGTACACCGCGCCAAACGAAGAGAAATGGTTCTCTTTTTTAACACCAATGGCATACAGTCCAGCTGGTGTCTCCCACCATGATCCTTCCTTACCCTTCGAGGCAATTGGCGCAAAAAATACTTCCGTACCTGCCTCAAAGTAGCGAATCTCCATCTTGGTTAGATCAGCTTCAATGAAGCTTTTCCCACTGGCAATAAATGCTTCTCGGGTTGTCTGAAAAAAGTCTGGCTGGCTGAGTGCAACCTGAATACCGAACTGGAGCGGCGCGTCAGTGTACAAATCAGTAGTTGCGCTAGGCAGCAGTGGACCCGTTTCTGGCACGGCCAGCTTCGCTCCTTGGTAACTCGCCGTCACGAGACCTCCAATACTCACCGAGAAAGACAGTACGAAAATAAACGCAATCCGGACCACTGTAAACAACCTGTCACGCAATGGCGACGATGCACGCGGTTTTCGTCGAGCAGCAGGAATAAGTACTCCCGCAGTAAATTCTTGGGGTACATCAAACTGCGCTGATACAACGCGAAAATTCCGGATATTTTGCTGATCCGTGCTCACCGCTTCATCATACCGCACCAATCAACCCCAGAAGAACACTGCGAGTGTATAAAGATATTTGCGCAGAAACCAACAGCTAGTCTGCCGACCGGTACGGTGTTTCCGGCCCTAAGAGTGCCCCACGCGTGTAGGTATTACTCGGCGCCCAGATCATCCAATCCATAACACCTGCATCGTAACTTGCTTGAATTTGATTACGCACATCGGTGGCATCGTAATCACCGCCGTAGTCAAAGTCTTGAATCCAGGTGCGTAGCTTCGAGGCAGGATAGACTGGCTTTTGGTACACCGCGGGTGTAGTTGTCCCAATTCTGGTGTGTGTAAATCCAGCCACTTGCGTGGTCGGTGACGCAAGTCTATGCACCCCTGATTGCATGGCATGGTGCACTATCTTGTAGGGGTAATCGTTGGGATCACCAAGGCCAAGGTAGTTATTTGGGTAGTGCGATGGATAGACCATCGGAGCAATGAAATCAAAATACGGTACCGCCCGCTCAAGCACCTGACCAATTGAAAGGTCGTCGTAGTTCGTGGTTGTCATACCGAACAAGTCTGCTGATAGCCACGGTGTTGATGATGCGCGACCGGTATTTTCGTGGCGATACTCGGCAAATACCGATTCGTCGCTCATTCGTTCATGGAGGTACTGGAAGAACGCTTCGAGATTAGCTGGTTTGTCACTTCCGTACGGCGACTTCGCACTATGGGGAAACGATATATCACTCATTGGCCCATCGGATGGATACCGCACGTAGTCGTAGTTAATTTCATCAAAGCCAAGGTTGTAGACTTCTTTTGAGAGTTCAATAATGTGGTCCCAGTAATCTTTAGCGGCCACATCAATGAATGATAATCCTTTATTATCTTTCCAGACCGTAACACCATCGGCCCGCTTCACTGCTAAGTCAGGACGGACGGCGGTATAAAATGGGTCCTGAAAGACAGTTACGCGACCGATGGTGTAAATACCCTTTTCATGGAGCCGTGCGACAAGTTCACGCATATCGGCGGTACCACAGCGAGCGTTTTGCCACGCTGGCATCCAGGCAGCACTCTTTGGTGGAAACGAAATAGTCCCCGAGTAGTCTTTGATATCAATAATTACTGAATTGACTTCAGTCTCATCCATGAGCGCAATGAGCCGCTCACGAAACTGTGGCGTACCTGCAACGCACGAGGTCATGTATATATTCTTGACCTGCTCCGGAAGCGGCACGTGCTGCACCACCGGGCGCGTATCTGGTCCAGCATCAGGGACTACCTCTGCCGCTGGTTCCTCGGCCGCCACGATTGCTGCTTGTTCAGCTGTATACGACGGTGACTCATACTTCACCGCTAAAAGATCGGTCGCAAGAAAAGACAAGGCTATTACCGAAACTGTCCCAATGACTGCGAACGCAACGTGCTTCATATGTTCACCGGTAGCGACTCATTACGAGCTCCTTGCGAACCAGCATGTTCAGCGAATGAATCAGTATGCCGCTCTCCGTTTCGCTGCTCAATACTGCGTACATAGGCGCTCCGGCGCAGCGAATAGCCGCACAACATACAGACCGCACCGGCCCCAAGATAAAAATACATCTTCCAATCTGACGGCACGCCTAAATGCGGCATCAATATGATTAAAAATCCAAGCAGAAAAATAACAGATTCGCGAGACATATGGATAAATGAAGAAACGAGCGTAGCGACTATTCTGAATTTAGTTCTCGATTCGACCTACCCAGGGAGAATCGCTAGAACCAGAACGCAAACGCCAACACTGGATGACTACTTGATTAAAATTGGTGTTCAAGACGGCAAACGCATAAAACATTGCCTCCTATATTCACAGTATACCCTACCCGTCCCCACCCCCAAAACTACAAACTCACAATCACCACAAATTCTCCTTTTTGCTTGACTGGTGTCGCACTGATACCTGCCAATAGCTCCGCCGGTGTACCCTGGAGCATTTCTTCATGCATTTTGGTGAGCTCACGCCCAAGGAGAACGACGGCACCTGGGTAGATCTCGTGGAGGGTCTCCAGAGTTTTTAAAATGCGGTGCGTTGATTCAAAAAACATAACCGGGTGCTCGTAGAGTTCCAAATCATTAAAAAACGACTGACGCCCTTTTTTCTGCGGCACAAAGCCTAAAAATGAAAACTGGTTACCCGGAAGGCCCGCAATCGAAAATGCCGCCGTTACCGCTGACGCTCCTGGCACAGCATCAATCCGTACACCAGCCGCCCGAGCCCGCGCTACCAAAAATACTCCCGGATCAGATACTCCAGGTGTGCCGGCATCTGAGACGAGGGCGAGGTGCTTCCCTCCAGCTAAATCTGCCAGCACATCGTCGTTGGTTTTATCACTCGCGTGCGCATCGTACCGCTTCATTTTGGTTTCGATAGCGTAGTGCTTCAAAAGTTTCCCAGTGACCCGCGTATCTTCACAAAGAATGTAATCAGCCTCCTTGAGTATGCGTAGTGCGCGCAGCGTAATATCTTCCAAGTTACCAATTGGTGTCGCCACAACTGAGAGTAGTCCCGTTTCCATAGTCGACGTACAGTACCATACAAATGGAGAAAGTACATGGCACCTAATCGAAGTGCTCCTCAGAGCTGCGTAGGGGGTACCTATTAAAAAACAGGTCCGAAGACCTGTGTACTTACTCCTTTATCGGCCGTGCACTCACCCGACGAAACCAATCTGCCCACCTACGAATACCAAACTTATACGCACATAGCTTTAGGTACCCAAGAACTTCATGGTAGCGTGCAATAGGCGACTCACCGCTCGTCACCACCGTGGCGTTCAATTGCGGGAAAAACCAGCGAAGCATCAGTCGAACACGCCTATCTTGCCGAGGTGCCGCCACAATCTCAATCACAACTGTTTCCGTATCAACGGCCACGCGCTGCAGCTGTAAGACAAGCCACTCAATCTCAGCGAAGGTACCCCACACATGGTAGTCACCTGAATTAATGATAGTTGGAAAGGGTGCTTGCTGATCACCCCAGTACCTATCCGTCAGCTGGGCCATAGTCGGCCCCACCGTACGACTTCCTTCGCGACCAGCCGAAGCAACCAGGTAAATGGTCGCCAAGGGGTACGCGGTCGCAAAACACGTGGCGCGCTGTAGAGCTAGACTCGCCCGCCGCTGCCCGGCGGCACAAATACCGACGAGCGCCCCCTGCGGTGCGTAGCGATACCCACGGCCAAGTGCCAGAATGAGGACCGTTCTTTTTTCAACCACCAGCTACCCCTCCTCTAAAAGAGCTCAATTGCCGGCATTAGTTTTACCGTGCACTAATTTTTTGTCAATAGTGTGGCCACATTGGTGACGCTCCCTGCCCCGACACAGAGCACAACATCATGTGCATCAAGTGACGCCTCAAGCGCTGGAAGCACCTGCTCAATCGTATCGTAGTGTTCGGCTCGAATACCAACTCCATCGAGTGCGTCTTTTAGCATGACACTACTGACGCTACCATCAAAATCTTCACGTGCTGCGTAAATAGGCAGGAGCACCACCCGGTCAGCCGTCTGCAGTGATGCGACGAATTCATCGAAGAGTACCTTAGTACGTGAGTAGGTATGCGGCTGAAATACTACCGTTATTTTTTTATCTGGGTACAACTCACTCGCTCCGGCAATCGCCGCAGCCACCTTTTGTGGGTTATGTGCGTAGTCATCATAAATAACTGCACCGTTGTATATGCCTCGATACTCAAAGCGTCGCCAGGTTCCCGCAAAATTGGTTAATGCTTCATCAATAACATCGGGCGCTATACCAAGAAAGCGAGCTGCGGCCTTGGCTGCTGCAGCATTCTGACGATTATGGAGCCCTGGCAGTTTTAGTGGGAGCGTCAGTGATAGCTCCGGTCGGTAATCAAGCACCGTGGCTGCAACACCTTCAAGCGCAGGGACTACATGCGGATCAGTCACATTTGCAACTACTGCACCGGCTTCTGGCACTATCTCTGCCAACGTCTTAAACGCACGCTGCACATCAGCCAGTGTCGGGTAATAATCGACGTGCTCGTGGTCGATATTTGTAATCACCAATACGTCAGGCTGCAGATGAAGGAAATCACGTTTATACTCGCACGCCTCTACCACCGCATACTTACTCTTCCCCGCTCGAAAATTGCTCCCTGTTTTTGAACGCAGCGTTCCTACAATTGCGGTCGGGTCAAGACCGGCATGCTCGAGGATATCGATGAGCATGGCTGTGGTCGTCGACTTCCCGTGCGCACCAGCAACAGCAATCAGGTAGTACTCGTTGGCCACGCGCCCCAAGCCTTCAAAGTAATTAATGGTTTCGATACCTCGCTCTTTGGCAGCCACCAATTCAGGATGATCATGCGCCATCGCTTCGGTGTAGACCACTAAGTCAATGTCATCAGTAATGTTTTCCGCCCCCTGGCTGTAGACCACTGCTGCACCCTCAGCCCGCAGTTTTTCGGTGTTCTCACTCTGGTTGCTATCTGAACCGCTCACCACCGCTCCTTCGTGCAACCAAAACCGCGCCAAGCCAGACATGCCAATGCCGCCAATGCCGATGAAGTGGATATGCTGCGCAGGATTTGACATACAATATAAAAAGCATAGTATCATCCTCGGTAAAAGGCGCAAATCGCGCTGGAGGATCTTTTCATGAGAGTCTGGGAACACACGAACCACTACTTCAGTACAACACTCCATGGTCGACTACTCTTACCTGAGTACAGTCCGCAATTTGACCAAGGAATCATGTTTGGCACGCAGCCAATAGACCACGGTAACAAAACTTCAATTATGCGGCCGCCGAAGCAACCGCATGAACGATACCAATGTGTGATTCACACTGATGAACCGGGGGCGTTCTTTGATACCGATGCCGTGCTACTTAGAAAACCCACACAGAGCGTTGCCTTTGCCACTTCTGATTGCGGTGCAACTATTCTGCACGCCAAAGACACCGGTGATGTCATCCTTGTGCACACTGGGCGAAATCAGCTGATGTCAGCGACGCGACCCCATGAACGAGTGAGTATCTTGCGCAACTGCATTGCACTACTCAACGACCGGGGTGCAGCCCCTGAAGCAATCTACTCGCTCTCAGTCAGTCAAATTGCTGCCGTGCACTTTGCGCACCATGGCCACCCCGATGAAGCACTGGTACGAAGCCAGGCCGCACTCTGGGGAGAAACCATTCTGCAAGACAACGTAGAGGCTACCCTTGATCTGGTTGAGCTGATAGCAGTACAACTCTGCTACTTTGGGATTCCCAAAAGTAACGTAACCCGTGTGCGCATCAATCCCTACACCTCACCCGACCTCGCTTCAAAGCGAGCTGGGAAAAGCGGTAGCAATGTCATCATGGTGGCCAGACCACACATAGCTCCACTTCCCTAACGACCACGCGGCGCCTTAAGCGCCGCGTTTTTTATTCATCTTCTGGTCTACGGTCATCATCTTCCTCTTCTGGCGGTAGCATCAAGCGCATAAACTCATCATTGCGCTCGTACTCATTTTTGTACTGTGCAAACGAAGCAAAGGCAGGACTGAAAAGAATTACGTCACCACTTTCTGCCGCCAGCTTTGCTTCCTCAACCGCTGCCGCCAAGTCTTCCACGAGTACCACCAGCTCAATGAGGTCTTGTGCCTCGAGTGTTGCAACCAGCTTTTCCGTGCCGCTCCCGGGCGTAAGAATCACCTGCTTACAGAGTGCAAAAATGGCCGTCGTTAACTGCTCAGTATCGAGCCCCTTGTCTGCACCGCCGGCAATCAAGACAACGTTCCGACCATTTGCGACCGACACAATGCCTGTCGCTGTGGCTGTTGGTGTTGTGGCATTGTTGTCATTATAAATTTTTACCCCGTTCTCGTAGGAAATAAGCTGAAGACGACCCTCAACCCCAGGAAACGATGCGAGGCCATCAAAAATTTCTTCTTCGGTAAGGCCCACAGCCTTAAGTGCCTCATACGCAAGCGCAGCGTTTAAACGATTGTGTTCACCAGGCATTGAAAGCAACATGTCCTCCGGCAAGACCGATGCATCAGCTAGTACCACTTCTTGTCCTAAGCTCCCCGCGAGCGTGCGGGCCCGAGCAAAGACTGCTGGGGTTGTCACCAAGACACCGCTCTCCTCTTGGTGAAGAAAAATTTGTGCCTTATCAAGGAAATACAGATCCATCGCATCCTCATAGGACGCACCATTTTTTTGGTAGTAATTCAGGTGATCATCCATAAAGTTTGTGAAGACCGCAATCTGAGGACTGATACCTGCCCATCCAAACCCTTGGAGTTGCCAACTATCGAGCTCCATGACGCAGAGTGCATCTTCTCCTACCTCATTGAACAGTTGCAGGTTTGAAAACCCACGTACGTTGCCGCCGAGCAGAATGTTTTCTCCCGTGGTCACCGACAGTACATGATGAATCATGTGCGTCACTGTACTCTTGCCACGCGTTCCGGTAATCCCAATAATGGGCACCCCGGATAACTCAGCGAATAAGGCGGCTGACTGCTTCAGCGGTACACCAGCTTCTTTGCACGCTACCAAAACCGGCTCATCAAGTGGCGCTCCCGCTCCAACCAACACAAAATCCGCATCCTTGAAATCGGCAAAATTATACGGACCAAATGTAAACGTAATATTTTCAAAACCGGCGAGTGCTTCAACCGCCGGCTGCATCACCTCAGCAGAAGCACTATCAACGACGGTAATTTGCGCCCCCGCCTCTGCCATATACGCCGTATCACCTATCCCCCGACCCAAAAGACCGATACGCATCACGGTCACTTTCTTTCCTTTAAAATAGCTCTGAAAGTCTTGCATAGGAACATACTAGTAGAAATACACCAAAAAAGAAAGGGTAGCAGCTTTCAGCTGCTACCCTTGTACTTCACGTAATCATCGCGACCAACCGACCATTTGATTTAGCAGCGACGGTAAAGAAAACCGTCCGCTCTTCTTCCACACACTTCAAGCGATTGTACGGCACATCCATCAAGTTGAAGCGGATGCGCTCTGCACCATTCTTGGGTTGAATGTACCCGTACTGCTTATCTTTAAAGAACCGCTTCACCACACCCTCAACCCCCTCGCTACCTACAACCAAGACCGGACGGGCCCGGCGTTGTTCGCGACGTGTTCGCTTCGGCGGCATTCCTTTAGGCATCGCAACCTCCATCAGTGCTCCTCCTCAGTATCCAATCACATTTCCCCGCGCCGTCAAGGCGCTCAAGCCACTCGTGGTACACTAGGTAAAATGTCAGATTTGTTCAATCGACGTAAAATATTTGAGCTATCCCTGATTCTGGCCGTGCTTACCGCCACCATGGTAGTGGTTATCTTTCTGGCTGACTACGTAGCAAGTAATAACGGCGCACAAGAAATAATCGCTCGCTTTGGGTACGCCGGGGTCCTCGCTATTAGTGTCATTGCCGGCTTGAGCACCTTCGTCCCTATCCCGCCCGCCTCGTTTGTGCCCGTCTTCACCGCGGCTGGACTAATCTTCCCCGTTATCCTCATTACCCTAGTTATCGGCACAACTATTGCCGACTTAATCGGATACCTGTTTGGGGTTGCCAGCAAGGAGTTTGTCGGGAATCACTACCCACGCATGTACGCGCGTATTATGGACTTAGAGCTCCATCACCATAACTGGGTTGTACCGTTTGTTCTCCTCTACTCTGCCTTTAGTCCACTACCAAATGAACTCATCGTCATTCCCCTTGGTGTGCTTGGCGTTCACTTTCAAAAAATCCTGGTCCCCCTCATGATTGGGACCGCTATCCACCACACCCTCATCGCCTACGGGGCCATTGAAATCGTCAAAGCGTTTATCGCGTAACCTAAAAATCCACCAACGTATTTATAGTGAAATTTAGTTACAGGGGACATCGGATGTCCCCTGTTTCCCTTTTCAGCTCGCGCGCACAATAAAAGCCCGTGTGTGTGCTCTAGGGCTGAAGATTCTGGGAGAATCTTCAGAAGGTTGTCGATATTTTAGTAGAAAATATCATACAACCTGAACAGCGTCTGTAAGACGAGAACCTAGGACCTTCTCGTAAAATTAAAAAGCTTTTGCGTTTTTAGTGGTCACAGGTTACTAAGTATAATTTATCGCTTCGCTCCAATTCTACTAAGTACATGCGACCCTGACTCAACTGTTTTTGCTCCAGGAAGGAGCAAAAACATGTTTCCGTCTCGCACTAAGGACCGAAAGCAAAGCAGTTTGCTTTCTCACAAACCTACAAAAACACCTGGCTAAAACCAGGTGTTTTTGTAGGTTTGTGTCCTTAGTGCGCGCTCTAGGGGTCGAACCTAGGACCTTTCGAGTATCAGTCGAATGCTCTAGCCAACTGAGCTAAGCGCGCAC
>CAYRMU010000013.1:0-23142 GCA_964425655.1 uncultured Candidatus Saccharibacteria bacterium
ATGGCCGTACTCCGTTCGTCCAGATGCGGTTTAGTGTCAAATATAAAAACTCCATTATGGCCAAGGACATACAGCATCTCTGGATAGATGTAGTAATGCACAACAAAACCTTTCATTCGAATGAAAGGTTTTTGAGAAAAATAAACCTCCAGAAACCATTGGGGGTATCGGAGGATATAGAAGAAAGCTAACTAAATTCTGAGAATCTCCCGTCACAGTAGAGCTGATGGGTTTCTTCGTCAATTGGATCCAAACTTTTTACAATAAGTTCAGCCGCTGGTTTACTGAGTGCAACATGACCGAGGCTTGCATGTAGCGTCCAGCCATTGTTGTGTACAGGATCCCATATTCTCCCTGTAATGGTGACTACTTGAAAAAACTCTGGGTAAGGTCGGTGAATTGACTGAATTGAAATTGACACGCGGTCACCAATCTGCAACTCAGGGTAATTGCGAAATGCAATTTCAACCGCAGTCTCCATGTAGAGTACATGCATATCGCACGTTCTTAGTTTAGCCAGTACTTCATCGGCAGGTACGTAGAAGTTTCCGTTCATCTCTTTCTCCAAAATAATCTATTTAAATTTATAACACAATTACCATAAAAATCAAGTAGACAAAAGGGCTATCAAGAGGTCGGAGTTGCAGAAAATTACTTTTCGTGTATAATTTCAGCCACTTACGCACTTCTCGGATGAGTTACGGTTTACTGAGTGTGGGGATGTTTAGAGAGTAAATATCCAGTGTTGGGAGACACTAAAGGAGAAATCCATCACTATCGCGAACGTGATGTCATTAGTAACCGTACACAACTAAATCAAAAATAAGCGACGCGCATTTTGCGTGGTTTTTGTGTTTAGGGGTGTCTCATTTATAAACTACATTTACATATGTACGTAAAGCCAAAAGCGGAGAACTATCCTTCTGTTGGCCACATGCCAGCGAAGACCTGGAAGCGAGCCAAGGCACCACTCGTGGATTTGCCTGACCTCATCGAACCACAGCGTGAATCATATCGCTGGTTTGTCGAGGATGGTCTCAAGAGTATCTTCAAAGAGTTCTCACCAATTTCTGACTACTCAGATAAGAAGTTTGATCTCGTCTTTAAAAAGTATGAGCTCGGTGCACCAAAGTGTACGCCAGCCCAGGCTAAGGAAAACAAGTTGACCTACGAAGCACCGCTTCGCGCGACGGTTGTCTTGAAGAACAAGACATTCGAAAGTGAAAAGGAGCAGGAAATCTTCATGACCGACGTACCGGTGATGACTGAGCACGGAACCTTCATCATCAATGGTGTGGAGCGTGTTATCGTGCCACAGCTCGCTCGTAGCTACGGTATCTTCTTTACCACCAACGACATTAAGGGTCGCCCATACTTTGGTGCGAAGATTATTCCTGCACGTGGTGCATGGGTAGAAATTGAGTCTGAAGGCGACGGTGTTATCTACATCAAGATTGACCGCAAGAAGAAGGTGCCTATCAGTTCACTCCTCCGCATCTTCGGAGTTGAGAAGGATGCAGACATCATTAAGTTCCTCAAGGGCGTAGAGCGTGGTGAAGACTACATGAAGGCAACCCTCGCAAAGGACCCTGCGAAGACGGCTGACGAAGCACACTTGGAAATCTACAAGCGTCTCCGCGACGGTGACTTGGCTACCGTCGATAACGCACGTGAATTCGTGAAGTCAATTTTTGCACCAGAACGATACGACCTTTCAGAAATTGGTCGCCACCACTTCAATGAACGCTTTGGTTTGCCAACTGACAAGAAGGCAACTGATGTGCGTGTCGTGACCCTCGATGACCTCCGCATGATTTTGACCCACATCGTTGAGGCCAACCACAACCCAACTGCCCACGCAGACGATATTGACCACCTCGGCTTCCGTCGTATTCGCTACTTCGGTGAGATGGCTATTCAGCGCGTTCGCGTCGGTATGACCCGCATGAAGCGCAACATCCAAGACCGTATGTCGACGATTGAAGCGGAAACTAGTCTCCCAATGCAGATCATTAATCCGCGCCCACTTCAGGCTGCGATTAAGGAATTCTTTACGACGAACCAGCTCTCCCAGTTTATGCCGCAGCAGAACATCCTCGCTGAGCTTGAAGGCTTGCGTACGGTGTCTGCCCTTGGTCCCGGAGGTTTGACGCGTGAACGCGCCGGCTTTGAGGTGCGCGACGTGCACCCAAGCCACTACGGCCGCCTCTGCCCAATCCACACTCCAGAAGGACCAAACATCGGTCTCATCTTGCGTCTCTCAATGTACGCACGTGTGAACCGTTTCGGTATTATCGAAACTCCATACGTGAAGGTTGAAAAGGGAAGCTTGACTGGCGAAGTGGTATACCTCAATGCGCATGAAGAGGAAAACTTCACTATTGCCCACGCCTCAGTTGAGGTTGATGGTAAGGGGAAGATTGTGCCTGACATGGTAGCGGTCCGCCGCAACGGTGAGCCACTCGTGGTATCACGAAAGGAAGTGGACTACATGGATATTGCGACTAACCAGGCGTTCTCTGTTGCGACATCGATGATTCCATTCCTCCCACACGACGACGCCAACCGTACACTCATGGGTTCAAACATGCAGAAGCAGGCGACGCCGTGTCTCATTCCTGAGGCACCGCTCGTGGCTACTGGTGTGGAGAAGCTCTCAGCTCGCGACACAGGTCGTGTACTCGTGGCGCGTAACGCCGGCGAGGTGATTGAGTGTGACTCACGCCACATCGTGATTAAGACAAAGGAAGGTAAGAAGGATGAGTATGTCCTCACCACCATCCAGCGCACCAACGACTTCAGTGCCTTCTTCCATCGCCCTGCGGTGACAGTTGGTGACACGGTAAAGCGTGGCGACTTGCTCGCTGACACCACGTCAACTGACCACGGTCAGATTGCGGTAGGACAAAACGCACTCGTGGCCTTCATGAGTTGGAACGGTGCAAACTACGAAGACGCGATTATTATTTCTGAGCGCCTCGTCAAGCAGAGTAAGTTCTCAACCATTCACCTCGAAGAGTTTGAGGTAGCGGTTCGTGATACGAAGCTCGGTCCAGAAGTGACTACTCCTGACATCCCGAACGTGTCTGAATTGAAGCTCCGCAACCTGGATGAGAACGGTATTATCCGCATCGGTGCTGAAGTGCGCCCAGGCGACATTCTCGTCGGTAAGGTAACGCCAAAGGGTGAAGCACAGCTTACCCCGGAAGAGCGTCTCCTCCGCTCAATCTTCGGTGAAAAGGCGAAGGACGTGAAAGACACTAGTCTCCGCCTTGAAGCTGGAAAGCGTGGTCGCATCATTGGCGTGAAAGTATTCTCACGCGAGACGGGCGATCAGCTTGAGAGTGGTGTGATTAAGCGTATTCACATTACCGTAGCCCAGGTACGTAACGTATCAGTTGGTGACAAGCTTGCTGGACGTCACGGTAATAAGGGTGTTATCTCACGTATCTTGCCGGAAGAAGATATGCCGTACACAGCGGATGGTCGTCCGGTTGACGTGATCCTCACACCGCTCGGTGTACCGAGTCGTATGAACCTCGGACAGATTCTCGAACTCCACCTTGGTATGGCTGCGCACACGCTCGGCTACCAGGCAGTTGTGCCGTCGTTTGGTGAAGCAACTGAAACTGAAATTAAGGAAGAACTCGTAGCAGCTGGTCTCCCGAGTGATGGTAAGGTGCAGCTCCGTGATGGACGCACTGGTGAAGAGTTTGCCCAGAAGACCGCGATTGGCTTCATGTACATTTTGAAACTACACCACATGGTGGAAGACAAAATCCACATGCGCTCAATTGGACCGTACTCACTCATTACTCAGCAGCCGCTCGGTGGTAAGGCACAGATCGGAGGTCAGCGCTTCGGAGAAATGGAAGTGTGGGCACTCCTTGGCTACGGTGCCGCCTACACCTTGCGTGAAATGCTCACGATTAAATCCGACGACATTGTCGGTCGTTCAGCTGCGTTTGATGCCATTGTTCGTGGTGAACGCATTAGTCACCCACATACACCGGCTGCCTTCAACGTACTCGTTAATCAGCTTCGTGGACTTTCACTTGATGTGAGTCTTGAACGCGAAGATACCATTTAATAGCTCGTCATTGTGTTACCTATGAATCCACAAGTAAAAAAGAAGACGATCCCAACGCAGTTCTCAGGCATCAGCTTGAAGCTCGCATCACCAGACAACATCCTTGACTGGTCGTTTGGTGAAGTCACGAAGCCAGAAACCATCAACTACCGAACCCAGCGTCCGGAAAAACACGGTCTCTTTGACGAGCGTATCTTCGGTCCGGTTGAAGACTACGAGTGTTCGTGTAAGAAGTACCGCGGTATTCGCTACAAGGGCATCACCTGTGAGAAGTGTGGAGTGGAAATCACTCGCGCGATTGTCCGCCGTGAACGTATGGGTCACATTGACCTCTGCGTACCAGTGTCACACATTTGGTTCCTCCGTGGTGTACCAAGTCGTATCGCGCTCCTCCTCGGGATTACTGCTGCCTCAGTCGAGAAAGTAATTTACTTTGCCGGCTACATTGTTACGCGAGTGTCTGAAGATGACCGAGCACGTTTGCTCCGCGACCTCGATGCTGAGTACAAGATGAAGGTAAAGGAGCTGAAGAACGAAGAAGCGAAAGAGACAATGAAGGTCCGCATGACCGAAATGAAGAAGGAGATTGAAGGTTTGATGCCAGGCGTTGTCTTGGATGAAACCCAGTTCCATCGCTACTCGGTCAAGTACTCAACCCTCTTTGAAGCGAAGATTGGTGCAGAAGCCATCTTTGACCTCTTTAAGGGTATTAACCTTGAAGTCTTGCAGAGCGAGCTTGAGACAAAGCGCGAGAAGGCTGGTGCAGCTGATCGTTTGAAGTACGACAAGCGCCTCAACCTCGTGCGCGGCATGATTAATGCAGGAGTACGTCCAGAGTGGATGTTCCTTTCACGCATTCCGGTTATCCCACCAGCCTTGCGTCCTATGGTGGCGCTTGAAGGTGGACGTCACGCTTCTTCTGACCTCAACGACCTCTACCGTCGCGTGATCAACCGCAACAACCGCTTGAAGAAACTTATTGATATTATGGCGCCTGACGTTATCTTGCGTAACGAAAAGCGTATTCTTCAGGAAGCAGTTGACGCCCTCATCGACAACTCAATTCGTCACGGCAACACCGCCTACTCAGCCATGAGTCAGGCACAGCGCCGTCCGTTGAAGAGTCTCTCTGACTACCTCAAGAGTAAGCAGGGCTACTTCCGACAGAACTTGCTCGGTAAGCGTGTAGACTACTCTGGTCGTTCAGTAATCGTTATCGGTCCAGAACTCGAGCTTGACCAGTGTGGTCTTCCAAAGCACATGGCGCTTGAGCTTTTCCGTCCGTTCGTGATTTCACAGCTCCTCCGACAGGAACTTGCGTACAACATTCGTGGCGCAGGTCGCTTGATTGAAGATGGTGTGCCAGAAGTATGGGCGATTCTTGAAGATGTGATTGCTGGAAAGCACGTACTCCTTAACCGTGCGCCAACGCTCCACCGACAAGGTATCCAGGCGTTCCGCCCGGTACTGATTGAAGGTAACGCGATTCAGGTACACCCACTCGTGTGTAAGGCGTTCAACGCGGACTTCGACGGTGACCAGATGGCGGTACACGTACCACTTGGTGAAGAGGCACAGATGGAGGCGCGTGAGTTTATCTCAGCGCGTAAGAACGTATTGAAGCCTGGTTCTGGTGAGCCAGTTGTATCTGAGTCACTCATGGATATGGCACTCGGTGCGTACTGGATGACAAAGATTGCTGAAGGAGCAAAGGGTGAAGGGAAGTACTTTGCCTCACCAAACGATGCAATTAACGCGCACGACTTCGGTATTGTCGACCTCCGCGCCAAGATTAAGGTGCTTGCAACCGATACTGAGAAGTACCAGCAGTACGAAGGGAAGATTTTTGAGACCACCGTTGGTCGCCTCCTCTTCAACTCAGTGCTTCCGAGTGATCACGCGTTTATCAACGATGTTGTATCACAGAAGGAACTCTTTGCGGTGATTATTGACCTCATTGAAGACCAGGGCTTGGACGTCGTGCCAGGTGTGGTTAATAAGATTAAGAAGTTCGGCTTTAAGTACGCAACTGTATCAGGCACCAGTTGGGGTATCGATGACGTGGTCGTACCAAAGGAGAAGGGAGCTATCGTAGCGGCTGCACAAGCTGAGCAGCAGACGATGATGAACTTCTTTGAAGAAGGACTCATCTCACGTGAGGAGCGCCGCCGTATGATTATTGAAGTCTGGCACAAGGCGAAGGCGAAGCTCGAAGAGCTCATCCCACTCGCGATGGATCAGAACGGTTCAGCCTTTACCCTCTGGAAGTCTGGTGCTCGAGGTTCTATGCGACAGATTGCTCAGATGGCCGGTATGAAGGGGCTCATCGTTAACACGCGTGGTGAAACACTCGAGTTCCCGGTTATTGCGTCGATGAAGGAAGGTATGAGTCCGATTGAGTACTTCACGACCACCCACGGTTCTCGTAAGGGTCTCGCCGACACCGCGCTCCAGACTGCAAAGGCTGGGTACCTTACCCGCCGTCTCTTCGTGGTAGCACAGGACGCGATTGTGACCGAAGATAATTGTGGTTCTAAGGATGGTGTGACGATTGGTCGCACGACTGCCTCAGGTATTGAAATTGCGTTCTCTAAGGCGATTCGTGGTCGCGTACTCGCGGCTGACGCAGTCGACAGTAAGGGGAACGTTATCTTCAAGAAGGGGCACCTTATCTCACGTCGCGATGGTGCTGCGATTGAAGGAGCAACCGTTGCGTCTGTTGTGGTTCGTTCACCAATGACCTGTGAGACACTCCATGGTGTATGTCAGCAGTGTTACGGTGCCGACCTCACAACGAACAAGTTGGTAGAAATTGGTGAAGCAGTGGGTACTGTAGCAGCCCAAGCGATTGGTGAGCCAGGTACTCAGCTTACGATGAACACAAAGCACGCCGGCGGTACATCAAGTGCTGGTGGAGACGTAACGCAGGGTCTCCCGCGTGTAGAAGAAGTATTTGAAAAGCGACAGCCAAAGATCCCAGCAGTGGTTTCAAAGGCTGAAGGTATCGTGACTGACATCCGCACCGAAGGAAAGACCAAGACGATTGTGGTTGCGGTTAATAAGGGTGCTGATAACGCACCAAAGAAGGGTGATACCTACGAGTACGAAGTACCGTACCGTCGTGTCGTTAAGGTGGTGAAGAATGAATCAGTCACGGCTGGTCAGCTCTTGACCGACGGTTCGGCTCACTTGCCTGAACTCTTCAAGTTTGGTGGTAAGGAAATTACCCAGGAGTACATCATTACGGAAATCAACAAGATTTACGAGCTCCAGGGTGTATCGATTGCGCGCAAGCACATCGAACTTATCGTGAAGCAGATGATGAGTCGCGTGAAGATTACCGTTTCAGGCGATAGTCACTTCACCGTTGGTGACGTGGTGGAAGAGTGGGTGATGGTAGAAACCAACACGAAGCTCAAGGAAGCAGGTAAGGATGTAGCGAAGGGCGAGCGTGTCATTATGGGTATTACTGAAAGTTCACTTTCACGTAAGTCATTCTTGGCGGCAGCGTCATTCCAGAACACCACTCGTGTGTTGATTAACGCAGCAGTTCGCGGCTCACATGACAACCTCACGGGCCTCATGGAGAACGTCATCGTTGGTCAGCTTATCCCGGCGGGAACCGGCTTTAAGGGTTCAAAGAAGGCAGCCATGGTAGCAACCGTAGCTGCACCGCTCACTGACTACTAAAAACACCTGTTAGTACGAGGGGGAGAGGGTAGTGGAGTAAATCACCACCATAAAACACAAAACGGCCGGGAGCTCTGCTCCCGGCCGTTTTGTGTGTAGAGTAGCTACAAGTACCCTCCACGAAACCTTCCATTCGAATGGAAGGTTTATTCATAACAAGGTTGCTTCACATAAACCTTTCAATCGATTGAAAGGTTTACTGCGGCATATGGTATGTATCGATACCAAATTTAACTTTCGATTTATTAAAAGAGTTACGGTTGATTACAACTAAAAAGAAAAACCCCGGCAAACCGAAGTGGCAATAGATGCCGGGGTTTGTCGGGGGTGGTGGGGTGGGTTACATCGCGGCGACTTCGAGCACGTCAGAGAGGGCGACACCATGCCCTTGGGCAAGATCCCTCAGTTCGTCAGATGTTTTGTTGCGTATGCATCTGAAGAGGCTAGCCACCTGCTCGCCATGTTCGGCGAGCATTTGCGGTGTCGGCTCGAAATCGTGCGGAGCGCACTTTTCGAGGTACGTCGCTTGCGCGGCGACCTTAATACGCGCGTATGCAGTAGTCATCGTACTTTCTCCTCTATAGGCTTTTAATATATTAACACATATATATCAAAAAGTCAATTTTGTGCACCTCCAGCCCAAGTAACGTATAATGGGTGCCTATGAGTGATGCGGTGGAACAAATCAAGACACGATTGACGATTATTGATGTGGTTTCGTCGTATGTGGAGCTCCACCCGGCGGGGAAGAATATGAAAGGGAAGTCACCCTTCACGAATGAGCGAACACCGTCGTTTTACGTCTCGCCTGACCGAGGGATGTACTACTGCTTCTCTTCGTCACAGGGCGGCGATATGTTTACCTTTGTGCAGAAGATGGAAGGGGTTGACTTCAAAGGTGCATTGAAAATTTTAGCGGAGCGGGCTGGGGTAGAGCTCGTGGCGCAAGACCCACAAAAGAAAAATGAGCGCGACCGATTGTTTGATGCACTTGAAGCGGTGACCGTTTTCTATACTGATTACCTGATGAAAAAATCAGCTGCAATGGAGTACTTGGTGGGGCGAGGGGTCAAGCCGCAAACGATTGCCAAGTGGCGGATTGGGTACGCACCAGGGCCTGACGCACACGGCTGGCGTGAAGCGAAGCAGCACCTTGAAGAAAAGAAATTTACGGCGAGCGAACTCACAAAGGCTGGTCTCATAAAAGGTGGGGAAGCCGGAAAAGAAGCGTACGACGTGTTTCGTGACCGAATTATGTTTCCTATCTGTGACGCTTCTGGACGGGTTGTCGGTTTTTCCGGGCGTATCTTGGCGAAAGACACTGAAGCGCCAAAGTACGTGAACTCACCTGAGACGGAGCTCTTTAATAAATCGGAAGTACTCTTTGGTTACGATAAAGCGAAGCAGCACATTCGTGCGATGGACTTTAGCTTAATTGTGGAGGGGCAGTTTGATGTGGTGATGAGTCACCAGGCGGGGTATACGAACGCCGTAGCGGTATCAGGTACAGCGCTCACTCCGCACCATGTAAGTCTTCTCCAACGCCTCTCGAACCGAGTAGTGCTGGCGCTCGATAACGACCGAGCGGGCATTGCGGCAGTGAAGCGAGCGGCCGACCTTATGCTCGCGCGCGGTATGGACGTAAAGGTGGCGAAGATGGAAGGCGGGAAAGACCCGGCCGATATGATTGTGCACAACGTCGAAGATTTTAAGCACTGCATCGGGAAGGCGGGGCACGTGATTGAGTATCTACTCGATATTCTTGAGGCAGAGAGTAAGGATGAGCGCACGTATAAACTTCGTGCTCGAGAAGAAATTTTACCGTTTGTTTTAAAGATACCGAACCAAATTGATCAGGAGCATTTTGAGCACATCATAGCCCAGCGACTCCAGACCACCAAAGACGCGGTACATGCTGAGGTAGAGCGCGCGCGACAAAAGCTCGCGCAGACTCCAGGTGTGGCGACCGCCGATGCGGCTGAGGTAGTGTCGGTGCAACCGGCTGTACCAACCGGTACGGTTGAGCGACTTGATAAGCAGCGAGCAGAGCTGCTCGGTTACTTGGTCGCGTTAACCGAAATCGTTGAAGCACCAATCGCAACAAAGATTCATGAGGTTTTGATGGTGGTGACGGGTAAAGAGACAGGCGCACTGCGACAAGCGCTTCCACCTGAGGTGATGAGCCAGCTCTTATTTACCCTGGAGGATAGGGTCCAGTCAGTCCCTAAAGCGCAGCTCAGGGCAGATGTGGCTCACGCAGCGGAGGCATTTGCGCTTCGAACCTACAAAGAAGAGCTGCGCCTCTTAAAGCAGGAGCTCACCACCGCAGAGGCATCGGGGAGCGATATTGATACTGTGGTCCGCTCTTTGTCAGATGTACAACGCAAAATTGGTACGGTTCGCTACGGTGCAGAAGATTTTACCTAGAATTCTATACCTCGCTCAGGGTGCTTCGCGTTACAGGAGACATCCGATGTCCCCTGTAAGGAGGGGAGAGGGAAATGGTGTGGTACGCTGCGAAAAAGCCTGGACTTTTTTGGCTTTTACTATATAGTACTCCCATTATGCCAGCCAAAAAGGCAGCCAAAAAAATCGTCAAAAAAACGGCCAAAAAAGCCGTTCCTCAAGCAAAAAAGCCAGTAGCTAAGAAAGCACTTAAAAAGGTTGCTTCAGCTAAAAAAACCACTGCTAAAAAGCCCGCAGCAAAGAAAGTCATTACGAAGAAAAAACCAGCGCCGAAGAAAGCAGCAAAGCCTGTCGCTAAGAAGGCTACACCAAAGAAAGTTGTAAAACCAGCTGCTAAAAAAGCGGTTGCAAAAACGAAGTCAACAAAGCCAGCTGTAGCGGTTGCAGAAAGTAAGAAGACAGCGCCTGCTGTAGTCCTTCCACCAGCACCAGCTTCAAAAGCGCAGAAACTATTCGATTTGAAGTCGGCTGATTTGATGAAGCTTGGTCGTGAGCGAGGGTACATAACCTATTCAGAAATTCTCAAGTTTTTCCCGCAGATTGAAAAGGATGTCGACTACCTCGATGGTCTCTATGAGAAGTTTGAGATTGCTGGTATTGATGTGCTCTCAAGTGACGGCATGCTTGGAGTTGATCCTTCAATTGAAGTCCTCGAACGCAAGAATGCGTACAAGCGCGGTGATTCAGGGTTTGATTCAATCCAGATGTACCTCCGCGAGATTGGGCAGTACCCACTCCTTACCGCACAGCAGGAACGAGATTTGGCGGGACGTATCTTGAATGGTGACGAGGAAGCTCGTAACCTCTTAGCGCGCGCGAACCTCCGCTTGGTAGTATCGATTGCAAAGAAGTACGTCGGTCGTAGTCCCGACCTAACCCTCCTTGACCTCATTCAGGAAGGAAACCTCGGTCTCTTTAAGGCGGTAGATAAGTTTGACCACCTCAAGGGCTTTAAGTTCTCTACCTACGCTACCTGGTGGATTCGCCAGGCGATTACCCGCGCCCTCGCTGACCAGTCACGCACCATTCGTATTCCGGTGCACATGGTTGAGACGATGGCGAAGTACAAGCAGGTGTCACGTCGCTTAGCGCAAGACCTCGGCCGCGATCCGATGCCAGAGGAAATTGCTACCGAGATGGGAGTTGAGGTAGATAAGATTTACCAGATTGAAAAAATCAGTCAGGACACAATCTCGCTTGAGCTACCGATTGGTGACGATGACGATCGTTCACGCCTCTCTGACTTCATCTCAGACGACAAGATGATTTCGCCTGATCAAGAAGTTGCGCACAGCATCTTAACCGACCAGATTCTCGAAATCCTCGATTCGCTCTCAGAGAAGGAGCGTAAGATTCTCGAAATGCGTCACGGACTCCTCGATGGTACGTACCACACACTCGAAGAAGTAGGGAAGGAGTTTGGGGTAACCCGTGAACGTATTCGCCAGATTGAAGCCAAGGCGCTCGAAAAGATTCGCCAGCATGATAAGGCTCGACGACTCAAGAGCTACTAAAAGATATTTAATATTAAAAATTAGATATCAAAAATATCGAAGCATAAGATATACACGGCGACCGAGGAGCTTTGCTTCTCGGTCGCTTTGTATTTGCTACAATAGACACATATGTTGCACCGTCACGTAGTTCTTCTCGCTGTTGTTGCTGCGTATTTTGGTGTTGCTACGAGTGCGCTTGTTTGGTTTGATGCGGGGCTACTGGTGACCGCAGTCACCTTATTTGGCGTCCCTGCGCTTGCGCTCGCGCACTTTACGCTGGCGCCGGCGGCAGTCGTGCTCTCAGTTACATTTCTCGGTACCGGATTGGCAGTGATGCTTGAAGGTGTAGCTCATGTGTACGGTCTTTGGTATAGCTTAGGAATTTCCGAACTACGTTTGTTTGGGGTGTTACCGCTTGAGATGATTGCTGCGGTCACACTTCAGGCCCTATTTTTAGGGCTCCTCTACGAGGTGCTATTCGATGACGGAGCGTATACGGAAACGAGTGCCTATAAGCGCCTTCTCTACTTCGGTGTATTTACGGTTGGTGCCTTTGGACTCATTGGGCTCCATGTACTCTTATTTAAAAGTGTATTTTTTAGCTACTCGTACATCTGGCTAGTGGTTAGCGTGGTGGCGGCGAGTATTACCATGATGCTACTGCACCGGCAGTTTACCGTTTCGTTTATTGATCGACTATTTGATTTCACCCTAATTGCTGCCGTGCCGAGTGGAATTGCTCTGTGGCTCTCAGCACATAACGTGCATAAAGTATTTGCGAATCCGCAAGAATACGTTGCTACGGTGTCGCTCTTTGGTGAAATGGTTCCGGCAGAAGAAGTGGTCCTGCTGTTTGCTATTCCATTCCTGATTGCTATCTGCTACGAACTCTACTTAGATGATCGGACATAAAAAAGCTTCGGTATAGACCGAAGTTTTTTTGTGTCTATGGTTGAACAGCTAGTTCTTCTGGTGGAGGAAGCGTCCGAGAATGTGTTTTAGGCCTTGGCGTGAAATCATACCTATTGGACGGTCCTCATGGTCAACGACCGGGATGCGGCCACGGCCGTGGGCAATAGCGATAGCGGCAACCTCAATGAGCGTGCTGTCGGGATAGACGGAGTCAAAGTCGGAAGACATGAAATCAGTTACTGCCGTGTCGCGCGCTTCGTGTACCGCATTGGCAAAGGCTGCCTCATTTTGAAGAATAGTGATAGCAGTATCGCCGTTAACACTCGGCGGCACAATGCCGTCGAACAAATCAGAGACGCTTACTTCACCGATTAACTTCCCGTCATCGTCAGTTACGAGTAAGGTATTTGTGTGTGCGGTGAGCATCAGTTCGAGTGCTTCGCCTAGGGTGGTGTACTCGGAGACGGTCACAGCTTCTTTGGTGATATCTTTGAGTTCCATACAGCTAAAGTATACGCCTGTTCTATGCCGGTGCAAGGTGGACTGTCATAGGTTGAACTGCATGCTGCGCGTAGCCACAATAAAACCCACCAACGGTGGGTTTTATTGTGGCGTAATGACCTACTGATGTGCCTTGTGGGCAAACTCGTCAGTGAGGGTAATGTAGAGCTTTGGCGTAATGAGCTCACGTTCGTACAATTCCTCCAGTACGTTTTCTTCAATCTTGTGAACACCACGGGTAGCGAGGACTTCACTGAGTGGCTCGGTGAGATTGCTGTGTGTAGCCATGACGCCGTCCATTTTCTTCTGTGATTGTTCCTTGAAGGTGGTGTAGAGGTTCACGGTGTGGGTGAAGGCATCACTCGTGAAGATGTTGCGGGCATAGGCTTGGTCAATTGCACTGAGCTCCTTCAAAACCTTACGCGAGAGGATTACTTGCGCGCGGTAGTACATGTACAGGTTCTCAGTCTTTGTAGTTTCAGTCTCAGGATTGGTGAATGAGCGGAACCAGGCGGCCATGTGCTCAAAGATATCTTTGCCGTCAGTATGGAGCGACATATTTGGCGCGAGGTTGCCTTGCTCCACTGCTTCTAGCTGCAGCTGCAATTTGCCCATGAGACGCCGATACACCGCTTCATTGACTTCCTCATGGTGGTAGAGCTCTTTCAAGTGCCGCTTCTCAATTCCGATAGCGTACATACGGAGTACTCGATGTGCGAGCTTTTCCTTTGTGTCGGTACCGAGGTTTGAGATGCTCATGCAGGCATCTGTGTAGCTTTTGTCATGCTCTGCAGTGAGTCGCGATGCCGCAGTGGCAGTAATGTAGCCACGTTCTGTGTAGCGAGCGAGGCGGTCGGACACTTCGTGGTGGATGAGTGCCTTCGCCTCCTGGTACTCAACAGCTTCAATATCGGTCATGGCATCAAGCTTGAGCCGCTTCATGAATGACTGAATTGTTGTGGCCTTAATGAACAAGGTGGCAAAGATACAGCCAACAGTTAGGGCAAGGAGGAACTCCTGAACGCTCATACTGAGGTTCCAGCCTGGAACAGTTGTTTCTGCAGGAATAAGGAGCACCATTGTGACCGCCAGTGCACCACGCAACGATCCCCAAGAAAGGAGGTGCTGCCATGAACGAGGAATTTTTTGTGATGGCGTTGTGACGGCATTGTACGCCTCTACGACCGGATAGATTGAGATAGCGCGTGCTGCTGCTACCACGAGAATCGTTACAACAATTACGATGGCCATGGCTGGGTCGTAGATTGGAGCATTAATAAAGAGGATACCAATCAAGATGAAGATAAGGGAGTTGGCCATAAACGCGAGCTGACCCCAGAGATTCTCGACGAACTCTTCTGCCTTTGGGTGAATCTTCGCGCGACCGTAGTTGCCCATAACGAGCGCTGCAATAGTCGTAGCGATAATTGGTGAAAGTGGGAATTCGTAGCTACCGAAGTGGAGCTGATGGGAAATCATTTCAGCTAAGATAAACGTTGTGTGGGCGAGTACGATGGTGAGGGTAATACTGGCAATCTCACTATCGCGGGTAGCACCAACCATTTTGGCAAAGATACCGCCCATGATGAGTCCGAAGAGGACACCACCGATCATCATTGAGGTGAAAGCGATGGTGCCGTGGAGAATTGTCTCACTTCCGTGGAAACCAAATAGTACAACATCGAGTACCACGAGGAAGAGGGCAACTGAGGTGGCGTCATTAAAGAGACTCTCTCCCTCAAAGATGAGCGAGAGGCGACGCGGCGCACCGAATTCCTTAAAGAGGGCGAGTACAGCCACTGGGTCCGTTGCTGAGATGAGGGCACCAAAGAGGAGGGCGATAATGAGTGGAATGGTCACACCAAAGAACGGAAGAATGTAGAAGAGTGCAAACCCGATGATTACTGTAGAAACGAGAAGGCCAACAATTGCGAGAATCATGATTGGCACGGTGTCCTCAATCATACGACGGGCGTTGATGTTATAGGCTGACTCAAAAATCAGGGTAGGGAGGAGGAGGTAGAAGAGTAGTTCGGGAGTAAGCGTAAAATCATTAAAAAAAGAAAACCCAGGAATGCTGCTCGTGGCCAGGGCGCCAAGGATAACGCCAACTACAACGAGGAACACTGTATGTGGAAGCTTCACTTTTTTTGCCCAAAAGACGGCAAAGCTTGAGAGGCCAAGCATGGTGAAAATGGCTAATGTAGCAGACGCGGTAAGCATAATGATGGATTAATCTAATAGAGTAGGTCAGCACTATACTCCTCTCGTGGTACGTCTGCAAGGGCTAAAAATGCTATACTCGGGATATTATGCATGAAACCAAAGATAGCTTGCAGGCGGCATTTAACGGGGCGTACACCGCACTGAATACTGCACAGCGCCAGGCAGTTGATGCCATTGAAGGACCAGTAATGGTGGTTGCCGGTCCTGGTACCGGTAAGACGCAGATACTGACGCTTCGTATCGCGAATATTCTCTTGAAGACCGATACAGCACCGGAGAGTATCTTGGCGCTGACCTTTACGGAGTCAGGAGCAAAAGCGATGCGCGAGCGCTTGCGCCGCTACCTTGGTGCTGCGGCGTACCGAGTGCCTATTTTTACCTTTCATGGTTTTGCTGATCACCTCATTCATGCCTACCCAGACGCCTTCCCGCGGATTATTGGTAGTCGTCCGGCGGGTGATATGGAAAAGATTTCAATCCTGGAAACGATTCTCGATACCCCAGACATTAAAATTTTACGCCCAGGAGGTAATCCTTCGTACTACGTAACGCCACTTCTGCGACAGTTTGGTGAGTTGAAAAAGGAGTACGTCCGTCCTGATGATTTTGCTGGCATCATTGCTGAGCAAGAAGAACTTCTTCAGGGGATACCGCAGTACCACGAAAAAGGTGCGCATAAAGGAAAGGTGCGGGGTGAGTACACGAAGCTTTTGGATACCATCGCAAAGAACCGCGAGGTGCTTTTTGTGTATCGCCAGTACGAGGCACTTCTCCGCGAACAATCACTCTACGACTTTGAAGACATGATTGCTGAGACCGTCACTGCACTTTCAACGAATGAGAACATGTTGCGGGATGTGCAGGAGCTCTACCAGTACGTGCTCGCTGATGAGCACCAAGACGTCAACGGGGCGCAGAATCGGATTCTCGAACTTCTGGCGTCGTACCATGATGCCCCAAACATTTTTGTGGTGGGTGATGAGAAGCAGGCAATTTACCGCTTCCAGGGCGCATCACTTCAGAACTTTCTCTATTTCCAGGATCGTTTTCAGGGAACGCAAACAATTCAGTTAACTGAAAATTATCGCTCTGGCCAGCCAATCCTTGATGCAGCGCATAGTTTAGTAACGGTAGATGATGCAGAGCTGATGAAGCTCCGGGTGCCCCTCACCGCCGCTTTGGTGCCAACCGCAACTTTGGGGGTGCGTAATTTTTCGCATCAGGCGGTTGAAGACGAGTGGGTGGTGTCGGAAGTGCTCGCAGCTATTGCTGCTGGTACGTCACCAGAAGAAATTGCTGTAATCGTACGAACGAACCGAGAAGTTGAAGCATTTGCTGGGTTACTCCGTAAGGCGGGGCTTGTTGTGGAGGCGTCAGCCGATGGTGATATTCTCGTGCACCCAATTACGCACGCGATTGAGTCGCTCATGGCGGCAGTTTTAACTGACCGAGGTGAAGAGGCGCTTTTCTCAGTACTCCACGGTGCTTTCTGGGGGATATCGGTTAATGACTTGGTTAAAATAACCAGCGCGCGGAGCTACGATACGACACTACTTTCCATTTTGGCTGATACGGAGAAGCTTGCGTCACTCGGTGTTCAGGCAGTTGCTGCAGCACACAATATATATACCGTACTAGAGACTGCGCGTGCGCGTGAGGTGACGGAGCCGCCGCACCGGGTGCTTGAGTACGTGCTTCAGGCAAGTGGTTTTCTTAATCACGTGATGAAGTCAGATCCAATTGAGGGGGTGCGGGTGATTCGTCGGCTCTACGACGAAATTGAAGCACTAGTACTTCGCGACGGGGTAGGTACGCTCGCGGTCGTGCGCGACACGTTCGCGCGGCGACGCGCCTTTAACTTGCCGCTCAATGCCCCGTACTTGAGTACCAACCAGCAGGCGGTGCAGGTGATGACTGCACATAAATCAAAGGGGTTAGAATTTGCAATTGTCTTTATGCCGCACCTACAGGACAGTGTCTGGGGAGGTGGGGTAAAGCGTTCAAGCTTCAATATTCCACTTACTTCGAAGAAGGCGAAGGAAGCAGTAGATGCGTTTGATGATGAGCGGCGGCTTTTCTATGTGGCCATGACGAGAGCAAAGCACACACTCCACCTGTCACTCGCCGACGCAAATATGGAAGGAAAAGTTTTGATACCATCTCGATTCTTTGATGATATCGAGTATACGCTGTTACCGAAGGTGGATTCGCAAGCAGCTGAAGCAGCATTTCATCCGTTAACGACACTGTCACAGCCGGGGTCAGTGGTGGCGATTGACACGGCATTAATTGTTGCTGCTGTAGCGCATCGAGGTTTTTCAGCGACGTCATTAAATAATTACCTCAAGAACCCGTTTGACTACCTGTATCGAAATATCTTACGCATACCTGAAGTGCAGCCGACGCATATGCAGTTTGGTACCGCAGTTCACAATGTACTTGAGCTGGTGACGCGGACGCACACGAGAGACGGAAGACTTCTCTCAGTGACTGAGGTGAAGGCAGCACTCGAACGTGAGTTGGGGAAGCTGCCACTTAGTGTCAACGAGTTTACCAGGCTCCTTGAAAAGGGGTTGACGGTATTAGTGCGGTACATCGAGCATATGGCGCCGAATTTGTCGTCGCAAACCAAAGAGGAGTTTACGGTGCGCGTTATGCTTCCAACCGGGTTGGAGGTGATGCCTGAGTTACCATTGACCGGAAAGCTTGATCGTATAGATATTGGTCCAGATGGATACGCGCTTCGGGTGGTTGATTACAAAACCGGAAAGCCTAAGAGTCGCAATCAAATAGAGGGGAATACGGCGACCTCAGACGGTGGCTACAAGCGGCAGTTAACCTTTTACGCACTCCTCCTCTCGCTTCATGGCGACGAGCGCTACGTAACCAATACTGGAGTACTCTCTTTCGTTGAAGGTGATAGCAAAGGGGTGATTAAAGAAGAGTCGTTTACGATTACTGAGGCTGAAGTGGCGGCACTGAAAGAGGAAATAATAGCTGCCGTCGCGGCGCTTTGTATGGGAGACTTTTTGCGAGATGCTGCATTAGCATCAGGGAGTGAGTATGCGCACCTGATACAGCTGCTCCCGCGTGCTTGATAGTGTGCATACTCGTGTGCTACGGTACATCGTAGTGTAGCCCTAAAGGAGGATAGTGATGGCGTTTGTACTGTTCGGAGTGGGTCTTGTTTTGCTCGCGGCTGCGCGTGCGTGTACTCCACCTGAGTATACCGCGTGCGGATGCAGCGATGCTGAACATGATGACCCCGGCTGTTCGCGGTTCGGGAAAAAGTGACAGCAAAAAAGCGTGAGATTGTATCTCACGCTTTTTTTACTTTTTCGGTTATTTACTGAGCTGCGCCTCCTTCGAGTTGAGAAATGAGGTTGTCAGTGAGTTTCTTAACTGTCTCGTATGGTTGCGCCCCGTTAATTACACCCTGCTGGCCACCAACAATCACGAAGGTGTGTGGGGTGCCTTGGACACCGGCAGCGATACCGTCAGCTAGGTCAGCCGCT
Source organism: uncultured Candidatus Saccharibacteria bacterium (assembly GCA_964425655.1). Taxonomy (GTDB): domain Bacteria; phylum Patescibacteriota; class Minisyncoccia; order Phycocordibacterales; family UBA918; genus OLB19. The sequence goes on from CAYRMU010000013.1 coordinate 18,897, forward strand.
ACCTTGTCGGCGTGGCGACCTTCATTGAGACAGGTGGTGAAGGCTGCTTTGTCGGCGCCAGCTTGTGCTGCGTAATCCGCAATCTTGGTCATGTCGGTCGGTGCATTGATCTCTCGTTCTCCGAAGATGAGGTCAGAGAATTTCCAGAATGCCTCGTTACCAGCGAGCTCAGCCACACACTCTGATGCTTCAGCAATCTTTGGTGCATTTGGGTGGAGCTGTTCGAGCGGGAAGTGACGGTAGACCCAAGCAACTCGTCCTTCGTTACCATAGTCATTCATAAGCTTTACCATGGTGTCTTCATGGAACTTCTTACAGAACGGACAGTCAAAGTCTGAGTACTCAACAAATACGATTGGCGCATTTGGGTTGCCGCGAACGTGATCAGTCTCGTCAATTGGTCGAATTGCTTCTGGAGTTGGTGCTGCGTCCTCACCCATTGGTAAGGCTCCCGGAGCAGCTGTCTTGCCAGCGACGCCGCTGAAAAAAATTGCTGCAGCAATCATAGCAAAACCAATCAAGATGGCTCCAGGAATCGCGTATGGACTACCAGCTGCTTTGGGAGCAGCGGAAGGCTGGTTTAGCGATGGAGCTACGGTTGTTTGTTCTGGTTCCATACAATATACATAATGCTTAAACGGCTATGTACAAGAGTATACCACAGCGACCTTTGTAAAGGTTTCCATCCTGGTAGATTCGACGTGGATTGGCTACAATATGCGTACTATGACACTGATTGAAGCCCTCGGTTTGGGCGTGATTCAAGGACTGACTGAGTTCTTACCTGTATCCTCTTCAGGGCACTTAATCTTGGCTCGTGCGTTATTTGGCATTGAGGACTACAACGCGCTCGCGTTTGATGCGGTGCTCCAGTTGGCGTCAATCATTGCGGTGATTATTTATTTCTTTCCTGATATCTGGCAACTCACCCAAACGGCGCTGCGCAAGCTCAGTCGATTGCCGGTAAATGGACGAGACGAGACACTACTCTACGCAATTCTTTTAGGGACTGTACCGGCGGTTATCTTAGGCTTGATGCTCGAGTCAATTATGGAGACGCTGTTTCGCTCACCGCTTCTCGTGGCAGCGGTGTTAGTGGCTGGTTCGGTACTCTTTATGTACGCAGAGTGGCGATACCAAAAGGAGCCGCGTACTAATGAAATGACGGTGAAGAAAGGTCTGCAGATTGGATTCTTTCAGGCACTCGCTTTGATCCCTGGTATGTCACGATCGGGAGCGACGATTGTTGGGGGTATGCTCCTGGGACTTTCGCGGAGCGAGGCAGCCCGGTTTGCTTTTTTGCTAGCACTCCCTGTTATTACAGGAGCGGGAATGAAGAAGTTTCTTGAGCTTATTACCAGCGACTCAGTGATTCAGTGGGGAAGTGTACTTGTGAGTGCTGGAGCCGCCTTTCTCAGTGCCTTGCTTGCGATACATTTTATGTTGTCGTTTGTACGGAAGCATACCTTGTGGCCATTTATATGGTACCGGATTATATTGGCTGCCTTTGTGGTGTTTGTCGTCGTCTTTGGGTAGGTCAGTTGGTAGGTACTAAAAAATCGGTAGGGTAATCCTACCGATTAAGGTTTGCGGCGAACGCCCTAAGCGCTCTGTGGTGGTGCGGCATAAATTCTTTTACTTTGCAGTACACGCTATGAACACCGTGTTCACGGATGTAGAGCAGCATGGTCATGATTTCAGGGTGCGATGGTGATTGATCAGGACTCTTTGCAAAACGTTCAAAGGCAGCTCTGGTGCCCCTTGGCATGAAGGTATAGGCAACGTATTCCATGGTGACCTTCCTGTGCTCTCGTTCTCTACCTACCGTAAGCTATATTGAAAAATATGCAAGCACAAAGCCTACCTGTGGCGCCGTTTACTTAAAATAAGAGTGAGTGCGTCATCGCGCTCTCTTCTTTGTCTTTCCAGGTTGAGGTATCGATAGGGACATCTTGTTTGCGGAAGCCGTCTTTGAATTTGATGTGGCCGTGTTCCATGATGTAGTCAAAAACCTTCTTGGTGACTTTCACGTCTTGTTCACAGTACTTTTTAATCTCATCAATTTTGCCTTCGCGCCACCAGCGAACGGCCTGGAGACCATCGGCAGACTTTTTAGCACCAATCGTTGCCTTTGCCACATCATCGAGGCGTAACCGTCGGCCGAGTGAGGCGCGGATGTACTCAAGGATATCGATACTCTTGATTTGGGTGAGGTCACCCGGGTAGTACTTATTTAGAAGGGGAATATCGAAGTGGTTACTGTTGTACCCAACGAGTGCGTCTGCTCGTTCAAGAATCGGCCAGACCTTTGCAAGTTCGTCGATGGACACAGTGGTATAGGTGTCGGTGGCTGTTTCATAAAAGGTTCCGACTGAGATATCGAGCGCGGTCGGATCATTGGAGCCAACATCTTGAAAGATGTTCTGGGTTTCGAGGTCAAAAATAATGTAGTTCATACGGTAGGTTGCCATTGTACCAGTGAATTGAGGTGGCGGTGCGTTTCAATCCCCAGCACAAGCTAGTGTTGACTGAATGATTGTAGGTGACTGCGCGTGAAAAGACAAGAAAAATCGCCCGAAACACTGAGTGTGTAACGGACGATTGTAGAGGCTGCTCTCAGCTTAGCGCTTAAAGCACGCCGGTGTGTAGGTCATCCCGCGCGCCGATGGCGAATGGATGATGGTCGTTTCGATGAATGCCCAGGCCTGCTGCGGCGATGTGTACTGCGTCTTCGGCAGTATGCCGAGGCCGACCGGGGTGCCGTCGTCGTAGTGCTGTTTCCCGGTGAACTGATCGGTCAAGATGATGGCGCACGGCGTCGGCGCGGCCACACCCGTCAGGTGGGTCGGACGAGGCATCGGGCGCGGATTCGTCTCCATGGCCGAGACCACGCTGCCGTAGAGGACCAGAAGGGTGGTGCAAAGAATGGCAAAGGTCGGTTTTTTCACTTCGTCTCTCCTCATTGCGCACTATGCGCGTTTCAAACTAAATATAGTGTGCACTATATTTCATGAAAGTCAATAGTGTAGCGCACGTACTACCTCCCGTGCGCCTCAAACTTTTGACTCGTTTCTAGGATGAGGTTTTTGAGGTCTCGCGGACTCGGTAAATGGTTAGCTCGGAATTCACCCTCACTACCGCTCGCTGTCTCCACTTCAAGTGTGCCGTAGTCAAAGAGGGTGGCAATAATCCCGCTCACGTCCACGTTGACGTCTTGGAGCTTTTCTAAGCGGAAGCTGCCGATATGACGGCGAAAGAACCCGCGTTGATCGACGAAGATAATTCGGCGATCGGTAATCGCCCAGACATCAAGGTAGTGGTTGAGGAGTGTGTTCGCGAGCGCCATCCAGATAAACAAAAGCCAGGTGAAGTAGAAAAACACAAAGTAGCCAGTGTAGCTGGAAATATTGAGGCTAATACTTGGGCTCGTATTTTGGCTTATGAGCGCAATGAGCCAGCCGAGGACAGGAAGGAGTGCAAAGAGGCCAAGGACGAAGAGTTGGGTAAAGAGCGTGAGCCAGTGACGGTGCACCACTTTAAGGAGGACCTCACCGGTTTCGAGTCGTAACGTATCGTTGTGCATATTACAAAGCTAAAAACGCCGTTGTCATACTAATGATGATAAGTATCCCACCAACAACATAGGTAAAGAATAGACTGAGGGCGCGACCGGTATTCAGGCTGTACTGCTTGACGTGGTACCCGAGAACCAACGAAAAAATAATAAAAAGAAGTACGCTGAGATAGAGTGTTCCTTCGACGAGGGTACCTAAGTAGGGTGTTAAGTCGAGGGTGGTGCCGAGTTCCATAGGTATTATTTTGGCACGACGCGCCGGAGAACGCTATAGCGGAGGATGGTGTATTGGTCGGGGTAGGTGGTTATCGTGAACCCGTGCTGTGTAGCAAAGGAAGCGATAGCTTCCGACTGGAACGGTTCATGCTCGAGCCAGAGTGCACCTTGTGGGGTGAGGTACCCTGGAGCATCAGCAATAATTTTGGCGATGAGTTTAAGGCCGTCGGTCCCGCCAAAAAGCGCGAGGTGCGGTTCGTGTGCAGTAACACTTTCGTCTACGGTGCGAGCGGCAGCATCAATGTATGGAGGATTTGAGAGAATAACATCAAACTGCTGTTCTGGTGAGAATGCAGCAAAGAGATTGCTTTCAATCACTCTATATTGCTCACTATCATATTTGATAGTGTTTTCGGTAAGATTTTTGAGAATGGTCGGGAGGTGGGTTGCGTCAAT
>CAYRMU010000014.1:0-20721 GCA_964425655.1 uncultured Candidatus Saccharibacteria bacterium
TAGATTTCACTTCCTTGAAACACAAAGCCGCGGCGCTTGCAGAGGCTCACTACTTTCTCCATTTTTTCTACTCCTTCATTTTTTGCTGCTGCCATAATAGGAATACTCTATAGTATTGGAGGACCAAACGCAAAGGCCAGAAAGCTCCGCTTTCTGGCCTTTGCCATCTACCAAATTCAGGGTTGAGTCAAAATGAGATGAAGTGCGAGGCGCGCAAGGAATGGAGGACGAGCCGTACTTAGTGGTACGGTGAGCACTCCATTACCGTAGCGCAACAAAGCAATTCGCTCATTTTTACTCAACCACGGTTCCGTTGCCTTTGTTGTAACCTACTTCCGTCGACATCTCCGTCGTCACCGGTGAACTCTTGCTGCGCACCACGGTGCCGGTAAAGAGATCGTTCGCGGTAAAGAATTGTTCACCGACGAGCGTTGGCTCTGTACCAAGCTGTGAACGACTCGGCACCATTGATACCTGGAAGGAACCAAAGACGCTCGCATTGGCACTCACCTTTCCAACGTTCCAGGTTACTAAGCGCTTCACTTGGTCATAGGTAAACGTACCTGCACCGTTGGTTTGATTTTCCCAGGTGACGTAGGTCGGGAGTGTCGCAGTCATAACACCACCACTGATGTCATTGGTGCCGTTCTGGAGCGAGAACGAAGCAGTGTACGAGGTCTTTTGCTCAGGACGAGGTGGCACTGGACCAACGTCGGTAAACACACCGTTATTGTGGGTTGCGAAGCCGTCGAGGGTAAGTGCTGTCGCCACTTTCATAGTGCCCTTGGCGGTACCCGTCAGCGTCTCAGCCACTTGTGACTCGGAGACACGACGCGCTTTAATATTGACAGCGATATTGATTTCGGGAGACGTTGCTGCGGCTTCAGAAGGTGCGATGGCAAAGGTAAGACGTGCAGTCTCTCCTGGAGCGAGGTCTTCGAGTTCAGGTGCGCTAGAAATATCCCAGGTAATCTTCTTACTATTTGAATCATAAAAACCTGACGGCGGACCTACCTCAAGATCGGAAATAGCATTACCAGAAAGCTGCACTTCGGCAACGATGTCATAAATACTGTCTTGCAGTGTATTGGTAACCTCAATACTCACACTTGAGCGCTCAACTGGCTTTACCACAGCCGTACCGTTTATGACACCGGCAATCTCCATATCGATATCGAGAAATGGCTGCTCGATTTCAAACTGGGTTTGGGCGGTAGCAAAAATGGACGCAAGTGTACGGCTATCACGTTCGTTCGGCACGCCGACAGCGAAGTTGATGGCGTACTCGTCGGTAGCCTGCCCCACCACAACACCTTTAATGGTAATACTCACCGTTTCTTCCGGCTCAAGCGTATCGATGCGCCACTGATTTTGCCCGCCAGTTGGCTGTGGTTCAGCGCTCGAGTAGCTGAAGCCAAGTGGGTACTCAGCAATGAGGAGTACATCGGAAATTGTGTTTTGAGCGTTACTTCGTACTGTTAGGGTGAGCTCGGTCTCTTGTCCTGAAGAGATTTTCTTGAGCGCATCAACCGTGACGACGAGTGGTGAGGAGCTAATCTTGAAGCGCAATGACTCAGCCTCTTTAAAGAAGAGTGCATTACTGCCCGCTACCCGGTACTCAATCGAGACTTTGATTTCTTGCTCTTGATTTTCTTCACCAAAGACAATGGCTCGCAACGGGACGTTAATAGTCTCCCCGGCGGCAATGGTATCGAGCGGGAGACGTTCGCTGAAGAGCTCTTTTCGCTCTTCGTTTGCCGAGAGCGTCCCGCGTGGGTACTCAACGATGAGGGTCGCTGATTCAATTGCTACTTGGTTGTCGTTATTGATGCCAACTTGTACCGGCATGATTTCGCCGCCACCAATCGTAAACGGACCTGTTGCGGTGATGGTGATATTTTCTCCCGAGATACCGCCGTTGCCAAAGGTCATAAAGACAATCGAGACCATAATCGACAGGACGAAAAAAATGAGGCCGGCGGCAATCATTTTTAAACGGTATCGCTTATTCGTCGGTCGTGGTGACATAGTAGCAAGTGATGGTCGGGGCGCTGCGAGCGGTCTCGCCGTAGGGCTCTCTACCTGAGTGAGCGGGGCGCTGGTGCTATAGGTAGGAGTAGGTGCTGGTGCAGGTCGTGGTGGTGGAGCGACAGGCATCGTATCAACCGGGGCTGCTGCCCGCGGGGGGTGCTGCCCTGGGGTACGGTTCCATACGTGCGGTACGTCAACTGGCGTATCGCTCAGGGTATGCTTGGTGCGTTCTACCTCAGGAGTTCCCCGCTCGTAGAGCCGTTTACGGAGTGCATCAATCCGTTCGCTATCTTTAATCCCACTCATAGTAGCTCTAGTATACCCTATTTTATAAATGACTAACTTCCCCGGCTTGTGCAATTAAGCGATCAATTTCTCCTTCCATGTGTGACGCGTACGCACCGTACGCTTCAGGCAATGATGCCGGGGTAATAATTGGTGCCAGTGAGCTGCTGACGGCCACATAGCCGAGCGTGTGCAGTAATCGGGCAAGTGTGACATTCTGCCAAGCGGTAATCAAAAAAATATCATCAAGGGTAGCAATTGTCGTAACGGCGGTTGCGATGTCGTCAAACGCATTTGGAATCGACTGTTCACCCTGCACGTAGCGGCGGAGCATTTTAATGAGGTGCGTCACTCCACCACGCGCACGCCTACCTGACGCACTCAAAAACGGATTATCGATTGCTTCAGTACTCCCGATACGCCACCCGCTCTTCCCCTTAACAAGTGATACGCGAATATACGAAAAATCCTGGAGTGCGTAGCGCTGCTTACTCCGCTCCTCGCGCACACTGCGCGCAGTCGCAAACAGCATCCCCTGCTCACGGGTAAAGAGGAGATAATTTTTATCAGCGGTGTTGTGGTTAAAAGAACCACAGACTAACGCATCAGTAATGTACATTGCGTGTGCCATAGCAGGTCATCTTCTAAAAACAGCCCAGAGCTTTGTCAGCCTGCCTCTGTTTTTAAAAGACGCTGGCGTAATTATACGTGAAAGCGAATACGGCGGGAAATGGCCTTGCCATTTCCCGCCGTATTAAAGTTTTACTCCCTACCTACCCTACTTTCAATAGCTTAACCGAGAGCACGTGCTCACCGGCCTTGATTTCAGTCCCATCAGTTTCAGCGAAAATAATCTCACGTGCGCCAACGGTTTTCTTAATAGTTTCAGCAAAGGCCGTCACAATCGCCACCGCTTCAGTTTCACCGTACACCGTTAGGGTGATGACATCGCTCGGCTCGAGGTGAGCAGATTTACGCATATCTTGCACCGCGCGCATAAACTCACGCACATCACCTTCCATCTTAAGCTCAGGCGTAATGGTGGTGTTAAGTACCGCGCGCGTTTCTTGACCAGCGACGTACGTAACCTCCTTCACGTTTACTTCATCGGCCACGATACTCGCATACTCAGGAAGTAGCTCAATATTGGTAGCGAGTGCCGGGAGTGGCTGGCGCACTTTGACATTGGCCTTAGTGCGAGCTTCAAGAGCTAGGGTAACAAACTCACGCACAATACTCATTTCTCCAATGACGAGTGCATCCACCTCCCCTCCCTGCGGCCAGTCACACAAGTGCACACTTTCTGGCTCACCAGCTGCCTTCACTGCCTGGTAGAGATATTCGGCGTAGAACGGCATGGCAGGTGCCATGACCTTTGCCAATTCACGAAGCGCAAACCGTAGCGTTGCGAGTGTCGCTTTCGTATCGGCACCGTCCGCCCCCTTGAGACGTTCGCGACTGCGGCGAAGGTACCAGACTGACAAATCGTCGATAAAGTCGACGATTGGTCGATTGGCTTTATCGAGCTCATACGCTTTATAGCCTGCGGTTGATTCAAGAATAAGCTGGTTCAGCCGAGCAATAATCCAGCGATCGAGGACATTGGTTGAGGTTGCTGCCGCCGCAGTGCCGTCTGCGTACATTTCGTACATTGCGAGCACGTTATGGAGACGACCAATATTCTTGCGCTGCAGCTCCATAGCCTCTTTCTCTGAGAAGTTGAGGTCTTCGCCGCGCACAATTGGTGCAGTAAGCAAGTAGTACCGCATTGAGTCCGCCCCGACGCGCGCCACGAGCTCCATTGGGTCAGGGTAATTACGGAGTGACTTACTCATCTTCTTGCCGTCTTCGGCGAGCGCAAGGCCGTTCACGATTACATTCTCGTACGGACTCTTACCGAAGAGTGCAACACCAAGCACGATGAGTGAGTAAAACCACCCACGGGTTTGATCGAGTCCTTCAGCAATAAACTGCGCAGGAAATGAGCGTCCTGTCTCCGGATCAAACTGCTCTAACGGGTTCCCCAGGTAGTGCTGCTGTCCGTACGGCATCGAGCCACTTTCAAACCAGCAGTCAAATACATCGGGAATACGCACGAGCGTATCCCCTACTTCATCGAGCACTGTGACGCGGTCAATGTACGGACGATGGAAATCGAGCTCAAAGTGGTCATTGTGCGGCATCGGCACAAAGGTAAGCGGACGGGCTTCCGTGTTAAGGAACAGCTTCCCTGCTTCGTCATGGTTGAAGGCAGTCTGCTGCAGCGGGATGCCGGTAGCAACCGATTCGAGCATGCGGAGCACGGCGTTATGCGAGACAATGAGAATACTCTTACCTTGGTAGGTTGACTCAAGCTCGTAGAGAAATGCCCCAGCCCTGTCTTTGACCTGCTGCCAATTCTCCCCACCCTCTGGTGCTGCAGTACTCCACTCTGGTGACTGGCCAATAAAGGCGCGGTAGTCGTCATTGAGCTTCCCTTCAAATTCACCCATCTGCACCTCGCCTAAGCGAGCATCGACTGAAACCGCTGACGTAGGCAACCCGAGTTCCTTCGCCACCAAGAGCGCCGTCTCCATGGTGCGCTCAAACGGCGACGTGATAATCATATCGATACCGAGCGTCTTCAGCGCAATCGAGGCGTTATGAACCTGCTTCTTTCCGTGCTCAGTGAGTGGATTTGGATCTGCGACATCAGAACTCGTGTAGCCACCAGCGTTTGAGACTGACTCAGCATGACGCATGAGCGTGTATGCATTACCACTGCGCGGCATGGCTGCCTGCAGTTCTTCGAGTGTGCCAAAAATTTTATAGGCTCCAGTCTGTGGGTGTTTCCAGATTGGAAGCGGTGCACCCCAGTAGCGCTGCCGACTAATTGCCCAATCGCGCGCTCCTTCGAGCCATTTCCCAAAGCGGGCACGGCCAACGTGTTCAGGTACCCAGTTAATCTTGCTGTTCGCTTCAACCAACCGATCTTTGATCATCGGTACATTCACAAACCACGACGTTGTTGCGTAGTTTAAGAGTGGCGTATCGCAGCGCCAACAGTGCGGGTAGCTGTGCGTGATATTTTCTTTCTTGAAAATCTTTCCCGCTGCCTGAAGCGCCTTGAGGATTTCGATGTCGGTATCTTTGTGGTCGATTCCAGCCGCATCATCATCTTTCGGCTTTACCAGCTGCCCCGCGAAGTCGGTAACGAAGTCCATGAAATGGCCGTTACTATCAACGTGGTGCATGATAGGAATGTTGTGCGCTTTCGCAAGCTGCATGTCCTCGTCACCGTAGGCTGGAGCGAGGTGCACAGCACCAGTTCCCTCTTCGCCGAGTTCCACATAGTCAGCGTGGTAGATAGTCCAGGCATTATTTTTGTTTTCAAACGTTTGATTGTACAAGTACGGGAACGGTGGCTCGTAGCGCCGACCAACGAGTGCCGCACCCGCAAACTCTTCAACTACTTCATACGCAACATCGCCAAGTTGTGCCAAGCGGGCTTTCGCGAGCACGAGGTACTCAGCACCAGCGTCGGTAGCCACACGTACTTTGCTGTAGATGATTTCGTTATGAACTGCGGCCGCCATGTTACCTGGAAGTGTCCACGGCGTTGTTGTCCAGACAAGCAGACTCGTGTCAGTCACTGCCCCATTTTCATCGAGAAGTGGAAGCTTCACCGTAACCGCAATATCTTTAATGTCTTTGTACCCTAGGTTGACCTCAAAGTTACTGAGGGTCGTACCGCACCGTGGGCAGAGGTGCATACTCTTGAAACCTTCGAAGACGAGACCTTTGCGGTCGAGCTCACGAAAGACCCACCACACACTCTCAGTGTAGGTCGAGTCCATGGTTTTATAATCGTTCTCCATGTCAGCCCAACGACCCATACGTGGAATTATTTCAGCCCAGTCGTCTGCGTACTCCATGACGGTATCACGAGCGGCTTCGTTGAAATTCTGTACACCGTACGTTTCGATATCGCGCTTCGTGGCTAAGCCAAGCTTCTTCTCAATTAAGTTTTCGAGCGGTAACCCATGGCAATCCCACCCCCAGCGGCGCGGTACGTGAAAGCCATTCATTGTCCAAAAGCGCGGGACCGCATCTTTGATGGTACTCGCTAAAATGTGCCCGTAGTGTGGGAGCCCCGTAGCAAACGGTGGTCCATCGTAAAAGATAAATTCGCCGTTTGGCGCTGGCTTCTCCAGTGATTTATTAAAAATGTCATGCTCGCGCCAGAAAGAAAGTATTGTCTCTTCGCGAAGCGCGACGTCACTCTTTTCGGTTTCAGCCGTGACCGCTACCGTATCGTTTTCACGATTATGTAATTTGGACATAAAAATATGAAATGTATATCAGACATTATTAATGCGGGCTGCATGCCCTCAACACACGTATCAGATGTGCGCTTTGCATAGTAGCATTATTTATACATAAAAAAAGCACCTTACCCATAGCGATGGGTAAGGTGTGTTCAGCGGACAACCCGCAGGTGACAGTGCTTGGTAGGACGGATTTCGGTCACCTTCGCAGCTGGAGCCAGGGGCGCTTGAACCACGGTGTCTGCCGCTGTCCCGCCGTGCTTGTGGCGAGGAACGAGAAGCTCATCGAGTGGTACTCCTGTACACACATAGACCAAGCCACCGACGAAAACAAAAGCTGTTGCCAGCGCCAAGCTAAAGAGCGCAAGCACTTCATACCCCCCAGCACGCAGCGGCACATGCGCCAGCAGCCCAACGACCGGCGCCATGCACATGAACGACCGCCAGAGCGGCATACGGTTGACGAGGCGGTACACGCCCGCAATCAGTCCAAACACCGAAGCAGCTGTGAACAGGCCATAGATGAGTTCCATTATGGCACCACCCTAGCGACGCTGCACGAGTTCACGTAGACGCGGGTTCTCCGCGAGCGTCGCCGCGAGCGCATCGCGGTAGGGTTGCTCGCGAGCAGCCGCATCACCGACGGTACGCCAGCTTTGGGCGACCCTAATCAGCCGTTCGCACTGGGCCAGAAATGGCCCAAACGACGAATGGTTTGTGTTCGTTTTCATGAGTCCCTGTCCTTTTCAAACAACAATTTACTACTCAATGTTATACCCGTAATATAAGGACTTGTCAATTACCCTCTTCTGCTACGTGTACGGGCACACGCTATGACCCTTAGCATTACGCTTATAGTGGTGCATCTACATATGAACCGTTGCGCTCCGTTTTCGCACCCCAAAACAACTTACGCACGGACCCCCCTTGTCAGAAATATTGAAAGGAGTAGGATAGCAGCCGGATTAGTTCTTGAAGGAGACGCACGTGACCGAACGTAGAAATATTTTGAAGATTCGGTGTTCCGACGGTCGGAGCCGAAAGCCGGACGAAGTTCGTGGTAACTTCATCCACCAAATCCGCCTACCGGGCGGTATCCTCTTCCCAGACCTTTGTGCACAACAGTACCAGAATTCCTGGAAGCACGCTGTGGTGAGCAAACTTTTGCGAAGAGTACAACTATTTGCCGTTGAGGTTATGGTTGACCTCAAAGCGCCTGACGCTATCTATGTCATGTCGCACAACGACTGCGGTGCTGCAAAAGCCATTGGTTTTTCAGACAGCGCTGTGAAGCAAGCACATGCAGCGTTTGGTAAAACGCTGCAAGAAAAGTTCCCCAACATCCCCGTCTATGTGATGCACGAGCTCCACTCTATGTGCGGCGAGCATCATCACGGACACGAAACGATTGTAGACGCAGCCTAATATGCTGTGATGGAGCTTCTTGGCGGACATGATCCACCCCCTGAGCTCCATCTTTTCATACATTATAGTTAATTGTTTATTTATGTTTTCTGTACCATCGAATGCTGATGTTAAAAACCTTGTCAGTCAAAACTGGAAGTCGGCCCTAACGGTTGCGTTTATTTCAGTTCCTCTTTCAATTGCTCTTTCAATTGCTTCGGGAGCTGGTCCACTGCCTGGCCTTATTGCTGGTATTTGGGGAACACTTATCGGCAGCATTTTCATTGGCAGTAACTACAACATTATCGGTGCTGCAGGCGCCCTCACCACCGTACTCTTTGGCGCCGTCCTCGCTGCCCCACTTGGACTCGGTGCCGCTGTACTGCCGATTCTTGCACTGTTTACCGGCGCAATTATCTTTTTTGTCTGGCTCCTCAAGCTTGATCGTTTCTTGTACTACATCCCCTCAAGTGTGATGTACGGCTTTGCTGCCGGTGTAGCAATCTTGATTGCTGCCTCACAACTCTTTGATGCTACTGGACTTTCAAAGCTCACACGTACGGGACACTTCGTTGGTGACATAGAAAAGTTTATTGAGCACACGGCCGATGTGCATACCGCATCCGTGGCAGTCTTTGCAATATTCCTCGCCGGCATTTTGGTATGGAAGCGCAGTATTAAAAAAATACCAGCTGTTATACCGGCAGCTATCATTGGTATTATTTTTGGCTATCTGGAAGCCACGTACTTCGGGCTCGATATTTTTTCACTCCAAGATAAATTTGGCAGCATCGCCGCTACGCTCGTACTGCCGGTTGCCTGGAGTGGACTCAGTGCCACACTTGCCGCACCTGAGGCACTGAAGCTTGTCTTGTCTGTATCTGGACTCATTGCCCTCATAGCGGTACTTGAGACACTCATCACCGCCAAGCTCGGCGATAAGCTCACCAAAACAGAATCTTCAAGTTCACGTGAGCTCCTCGGACTTTCACTGGCAAACTTTGGTTCAGGTGTCATGGGTGGTCTCCCAACCACTGGTGTCTTCATTCGTACCGGTGCCAACATTAAAGCAGGAGCGACCCACCGCACTAGTGGTATTCTGGCTGCCCTCTTCACCGCAGTTATTGCACTGGCCGTCCTCCCCTTTTTCTCTTTTATTCCGATGGCAGTGATTGCTGCAATTCTTGTTAATACAGCACTCGGACTCTTGGAAACAGAAAAGTTTACGGAGTACTGGCACCATGAACGCGAAAGTTTTGGTGTTGCCATTCTCGTGGCTCTCGTCACCATCTTCCATGATGCTGGTCTTGCAGTCGGCATAGGAGCGGTTGTAGCACTCCTCCTCTTTGCAAGTAAAATCGCCCACGGTCGGTTTGATGTGACATGGAATTATACTGACGGGACAATGAGTGTTGTCCGCGGCGCTCGCACACTCACCATACCAACTGATAAAAAAATCTGGCTTGCGAGCTATAGCATCGCCGGAAACATTGGCTACATCGATGCGAACCGCCACTTCACCAATATCAAAAAGCTTGCGCATGGTGGCAGTATCCCGACCGTCGTTATTCGACTCCGTGACTTGTTCTCTATCGACTTTGAAGGCACTGAGGCACTTGCCGATGCAGTTACTGAACTCAGTTCTAAAGGTGTTGCCGTGTACGTCAGCTCAGTAGCGCCAGAGCTACAAAAGGAGCTTCTTGCGTTCCCGGTATTTGCAGCACTCCACTCTGAGGGCAAGTTCACTGAAAAAACAAGTGACGCAATTACTCAGATACGACCTGCATAGTAGGAACGAATAAAGGCGCACCGGTGGTGCGCCTTTTGTGTTGCGACTAGTTGTGATGCACTGCGATTGGTGACAGACCCTCCTGGCGGCCGAGTGGGCCCCACCCCAGCTTCAGCACCGGGTTAGCGCCCACGATGAGCGCGATAAGGACGACGACCGCGATAGTGTGGTTTGGCATGGAGTTCCCTTTCAGTGGCTTGTCTGTGGTTTTTGCTGGTCAGCAACGGAGTTAGCGACTCCGTTTCAGGTGTAGCCGGCAACGCTGTCATCGTATACCACCGACTCAGTATGGTCGTGGTAAGAAATATCCGCAGGAGCAAGCGTGGTTCCATAATGCTTCCTTCTCGTACGTGCAAATCTGCCGACAAGGATAGCAAGATATAGGAAATAGGCAAATTACATCCGTTCTGGAGCTTTGATTCCTAAGAGCCAAAGACCTTTCTTAAGGGTTACACCGACTGCGTGTGCTACAGCAGTTTTATAGTGTCGATACTCATCACTCACATCAGCAATTTTCTCATGAGCGTAGAATGTATTAAACGCAGCGGCAAGTTCGGTGAGGTACGTAGCAATCTTATGTGGCGACCGTTCACCTAAGGCAATCTCAATAACTGCCGGAAACCGACTGAGTACCCGCTGTACTTCATACGGAGTATCTGGTGAATTGTCTACGGACGGCACGATACCAAGTGCTTCCGCTTTTTCGAGTACAGACTGAATACGTGCGTACGTGTACTGCAAATACGGACCAGAGTCGCCCTCAAACGAAAGCGCCCGCTCTTTATCAAACACAATATTGGAGCCAACGGCCTGACGCAAAATTTGGTACTTCAATGCCGCAACAGCCACCTGCTCTGTAAGCTCATCTAGGTTATCAGTGCGCGTTTCAGCAGCTTTTTCTCGTGCAGCCTCTTCCATTTCAGCAAGAAGCGATTCACCGGTTAACACATTCCCTTTTCGAGACGACATCTTACCGGTTGTAAGCGTGAGAAATCCTGTAGGGACATGTTCTAGTGTTTGATGTGTTGCAGTGATACTTGGAAAGAGTTCTTTAATCGCAGCGTACAAAACCTTGAAATACTCCAACTGTTCATTTCCTGTCACAATCAGTGATGCCGTCCAATCAGGAAACTGTTGCTGTTTCTGTACGAAGTTACCAAGATCTTTTGCTTCGTACGTTGGCAATCCTTTTGAATTAAGGAACACGCGCGTATGCAACCCAACTTTTTCCCCCTTATACACTATAGCCCCGTCACTCTCCTCAAACACCCGCCCGATATTATCCTGAACTGTTGTAATGCCGATATCAGCCGCGTCACTCTCGTAAATAACGGCATCAAACTGTGTTCCAAGACGAGCACAAATAGCGTCAAGCTGCCCTTTTGAGGTTGCAATGCCCTTGGCACGAATTGCTGAAAGTTCTGGGTCACTCCCTGCGTAAAGGGCTTGGTTCACCTCTATAATCTTCTCCTTTGCTTGCTCATTGTTCTCATAGGCATCATTCCCGTACCGGTACGCTTCACCGAGCGCATTGATATCTTCCGGATTACCACCTGTTTGCATCAGACCCCACACCGCTTTGGCAACAGTGAGCCCAATGTCAGAAGGATAATTTAGTCGCTTTACCGTAGCTCCTTCGAATTCAAAAAGTCGCGTCAGAGATTCACCAACAATATTGCCAACAAGATTGCCAACGTGGAGTGGCTTAAATAGGTTTGGACTTGTGTACTCAACGAGTACTACCGCGCCTGTATGCGAGCCACTTTTTGCCCACCCTTCTTCATCAGCGAGAATACTCTGTAGCTGGTTGGTATACCACGCATGGTCGACGTTAAAATTTATAAACCCAGGACCGGCAGGTTTTGCTGTAACAGCTTGCATCGAAAATGAATCGGAAATTAACTGAGCGATTTCAACTGGTGACTTCCCCACCTTTTTAGCGACCGCCATCGCAACATTTGAAAAAAAATCTGCGCCACTATTTTTATCAGTTGGGAACCCCACGACAAAATCGACACCTTCAATGTCGAGTGTCTTCAAAACTTCAATAAGTGTTGCCTTAATCTTTGCATCCATACTGAAGCACTATACCAAAACCTAGGAAAAAAGCCCGTATCTCGTACGCTGTACGCACTAGCGAATCTCCGTGACTAGCTCGGTCACTGGCGCAGTCGTATCTACCGTAAATGTTTCGCGACCAATTACCTGGCCACGCTCAGTTTCCACCGAGCAGCGCCAGGTACCATTTTCGTAGTTGTTAACGAGTGAATACCCACGGTACCCGCCATCACTTCCCCCAGCAATCGGGTACGAGATACGGGACCGTTCCGTCCAACCTTCTTCAGGATCTTTAAACTCCCAGACGTGCACGACATCAATATTGAAGCTCGTTGGCGCAAACACCTCGGCATAGCAGAAAACACTTTCTCCGGGGAGTGGATGAATAGTACTGTCGGAATCCTTCCAAAACTGCCACCACGGGCCAGGCTCGTATTTCACCTGGTAGGTGTCATTTTCAAACTTCGCGACGAAGTGGTAGATACCTGCCTCTTTCAGGGAAAGTGGAATTGGTGGAATCATATTGGAGAAGTATAAGAAATTGAAACCGACGTACACCATACCGAGCGCAATAATAATTGCGCGTAGCTGCAACTCTATAAAGCGCGGGATAATGCGATTGAGGAGGCGCATAAAGCCATACATCAACATGACCGCGACCAATCCACTCCCAATAAATATCCATGGCCCCATAAGCTTTGTCAGGACCGGTACAACGAGTACCACGTACGAAAAGAGGCCGATAAATAGAATGGCGAGGTTGTAGATTAACCGAGTCGCACGATCTTTAATCGTTTCGTTGCCGTATATTGCAAGAATGATAACGGCGAGGTATGGCCAGCTCGCAGTCCACGCACCTGAGCGACCATAGAAAATGAGCATGCCTGAAAGGAGACCGCCGAAGGCGTACTGCATCACAAAGGGCGCGAAGCGTCGTGCTCTTGCGTTTAACCATTCTGGTAGCTTATCTGCAGCTCCTGCGTAGAGGAGGAGCATGCTGCTCATAGCAAGCACGACGTATGCCGCCAACAAGACGTTATCGAATAACTGATCGACACGATTGAGCGTAAGGTTGTCGACAATAAACCCGAAGACAAAGCCGAGCGTCAGAAGATGGTGTGCCACGAATCGTTTTGCGGTTGCCAAAAATGACGGCTCGGGGAGCGGCTCAGTTCGAGGAGCTTCAGGTGACGTAGTTTCTGAAGCGGGCACAACACTCGCTACCACTGCCGGTGTCGGAGCTTTAGGTGGTGTTGGCCGAGCCGGCTTAATGTCGCGCATATCCATACCAGTATTGTACACAGAGACCCCCTAAATTGCAGGTACTCCTATAGCAAAACAGCCGGGAAGCAATGCTTCCCGACTGTTTTGTAACAGCTCTCATGTTCGAGATCCGAACTCGAACTTTAAGACAAAGTGGTGCTATACCATTACCTCTGGCACAGGAAACATCTCGCACAGCGCTTGCACCTCTTTTTGGAAGCCAGCCTTTACCGCAGCGTCATCTTTAGCCCGCATCGTATCAATCATGAGCTTTGCTAACTTCGTTGCCTCCCCTTCTTTCATGCCGCGGGTGGTCATCGCAGGAGTACCGAAGCGAATACCAGATGGATCCATGGCGGTGCGTGTATCATCGGCAATCATGTTCTTGTTGAGCGTAATTCCCACCTCATCGAGTACTCGCTCCGCTTCCACTCCCGTCACGCCAAGTGAGCCGTACACGTCGGCTAAGAGCAAGTGGTTATCGGTGCCGCCACAGAGGAGCCGGACGCCTTCGTCCTTAAACACCTTCTCCATGGCTTTGGCGTTTTTGAGAATCTGCGCCGCGTACACCTTAAAGGCTGGTGTGAGCGCTTCACCAAACGCCACCGCCTTCGCCGCAATGATGTGCATGTGCGGACCCCCTTGCATACCTGGGAACACTGCCTTGTTAATCTTCTTCGCAATTTCTTCGTCTTCTCGCACGACAATCATGCCGCCCCGTGGACCACGGAGCGACTTGTGGGTGGTCATCGTCATCACGTCAAAACCGTAGTCAAATGGATTCTTAGCTACGCCTCCGGCGATAAGCCCGGTGATGTGCGCAACGTCTGCTACAGCATAGGCCCCCACCTCACGCGCAATGTCGACAAACTTTTGGTAATCGAGCTCGCGACTGTAAGCCGAGAAACCAGCTAGAATAATCTTCGGCTTATGTTCAATCGCAGTTTGCCGTAGTGCATCGTAGTCAATTTCACCCGTATCAACGTCCTTCATCTTGTAGCGGACAAAGTTAAACACTTTGTTAATTGCGGTCGTTGGATGTCCGTGGGTTAAATGACCACCGTGACTCAAGTCCATACCGAGAACCGTGTCACCTGGTTCCATCAGGGCGAAGTACATCGCGACGTTTGCAGCGGCACCACCAAGCGGCTGTACATTGGCGTACTTGGCGTTAAAGAGTTCCTTCGCGCGTTCAATCGCGAGCGTCTCGACAATATCGGTGTACTGCTGGCCACCGTAGTAGCGCTTACCCGGATAGCCTTCACTGTACTTGTTGGTAAATACCGAACCATTCGCTTCGAGTACTGCTTTTGAAACGTAGTTCTCACTCGGAATAAGCTCAATCCCCCGCGCTTCTCGCGCTTCTTCTCCAATCATCGCGGCGTAGACATCGGCGTCCTGCTTTTTAATGTATTCGTATGCGTTCATGTGTATAGAAATTACCTCTGACAAACTACTCAACAAACGTAACGAAATACCTTAAATCATAGTGTAAAAAATTAGTGCCCCTAGTATACCAGAAAATCAATTACCCCCAACGCTCGGCATACAGGGGATTCTGCGGATGTAACAAAAAACCTGACGCAGAGCATCAGGTTAGTATGGGGCGAAGGATTGGGATAACGAAGGCCTTTGGTGTATAGCTCCTTTGTGAACCCTCTTCCTTGAACCGAAACTCAAAAAAGATAACCTCGGAAGGAGAAATTGGGTAGACACGGCTAGGAGCCGGACGCTTCAAAATACGTTCCAGGCGACGAACAGTCTCCCGGTCCCGAAATCGGCACTCAAGGATGCCGTACCGGAGCGCTTTAAGAAGCGTTTCTAGGACATCGCTCGTCCCCTTACCCGAACTACACTTAACCTCAAACGCCGTGAGCCAATACAACGGTTCAAGTTCGATGGCTCGGAGTATCGGAACCATGACGACGTACGTTTGGTAGACGGCAAACGGCAACGAAACCACCAGCATGACAATAAGCACTGGCGACAGCAACGCAATAACCAAAAGCTTACCCAATGGAAATTTTTTCCGCTTCTTTGGCAGTTTCATACACCCCTCCGTGTAAAAGAACGTTTCGCCTATAATGCGCTAAAACCTAGAAAAAACAATGCCTCGGTAGTACCGAGGCATTGTTGGTCGCTAGGCTTTTTTGGTCGGTTCGAAACCGCCAATGTTGGCAATCTCGCCACGCAGACTCGCATGTGATTGGTAGTTCACCAATTCAATATCTTCGAGCGTGAAGTCGTCAATGTTCGTCACTGCCGGATTAAGCTTCACGGTCGGAAATGCCATTGGCTCGCGGGTCAATTGCTCCTTCACCTGATCGAAGTGATTACTGTAGATGTGCGCATCGCCAAAGGTGTGTACGAACTCGCCTGGCGGAATATTGACTACTTGCGCCACCATCTCAAGCAAGAGTGCGTAGCTCGCAATATTAAACGGCACACCGAGAAACACGTCGGCTGACCGCTGGTAGAGACCCAAGTTGAGCTTCCCGCCCGCTACCTGGAACTGGAACATAGTGTGACAAAATGGTGGCACCTGAGACTGCTGCCCCTCACTAGCCATCTCGTAGATAAAGTCGGGATTCCAGGCTGAGACAACGTATGACTTTCGGTCGGGCTTCTTTTTAAGTCCTTCGATAGCCCAAGCAAGCTGGTCAATCTCACGACCATCTTTCGCAGGCCAGCGACGCCACATGCGCCCGTAGATAGTGATGAGGTCACCCCACTTCTGCACAAACGGGTCAGTTTCAGGGAGTGCCGTTAGCTTCGCAATAAATTCTTCCTGCGTCATATCTTCTTGCGGAGCATGCTCCTTTGCCCACATGTGGTACATCTTCCAGGCCCACTCATCCCAGATGTGATTGTTCACATCAAGGAGAGGTTTGATGTTGGAACTCCCCTTAAGGAACCACAGAAGCTCAGTCGTGATACCGCGCCAGAACGTCTTCTTCGTCGTGAGGAGTGGAAACCCCTGACTCAAATCGAAGCGAATCTGCCGCCCAAAGACAGAACGAATGAACGGTGGCTGCTCACCTTTCGCGGCATACTCATCGAGTACGACCTGATTAAAGAAAAGTTCTTTATCAGCACCGTTATCAAGAATATCTTGGCAGAGGTCGAGGTATTGGTACTCAGGGTGTTTTTGATTCATGTAATTAACTATTGCTTAGGCTTTTTAACTGACTTCTTTCGGGCTAGTGGACCTGTCTTTGGTGGGATGTAGCCAAGGAAATTGTTCATGTGGTAGCGGCCGGTTTGCTTGTAGCTTTTCTTGGTGTGACTCGAGAGGGTTGAGAACGAGAGCTGGGCAATCTCCATACCAGGACGAAGCACAATAGGTACGTTATTGAGGTTGCAGAGCTCGAGCGCAATGTTGAGAATGTGCCCCGGATTCACGATGCTGGCTGAGTTATGCACGATGAGCCCAATACGCGCCAAACTCGACTTACCATTTACTTCAATCAAATATGTATCACTACCAAACTTCTCTTTTGAGTAGCCAAGAATTGATACTCCAGGGTGGAGCACAAACTCTTCCCCATCGGCCACTTCAATGGTTTGTGTCTTTGGGAAAATACCCTTCACTGGATCAATCGCCTTCGTCGAGTGGGCGTCATTGATAATAAATACGTTCCCGAGGCGAATATCGTAGGTGGCAGGCTGCAGACGCTTTGGGTCAAAGGGTTCCAGGATGACTTCCCCATTCTTCACCGCGGCATGAATATCGATATCTGAGAGAAACATACGTAAATATAAAAATTTAAAATAAAAAATAAAAAATACTAGTTCCTTTCTTGATGATTTTATTTTTCATATGTCGTTTTGCGTTTTGCATTTTTATCTTTTCAATTAGTTAACGACGAAGGTTTTGTCGGTCCCGTAGTACTCGGCCCAGTGGTTGTTATAAAAATCAAACATGCGCGCTAAGCGGTCTTGCGGGAGCTCTGCCACACCGAGTTCGGCCATTACCGTTTCAATTTCCGCTCGTACATCAGCAAGCGTATGCTCAGCATCAGTCACCTTTTCAAACTCAGCCAAGTAGCCATAGCCGGCATTCTTATCGATGCACACCGTGAGTCCCTTATACGCGTACTCCTCGCGCTCACGTGACCATTTCGCCTGGTACCGGTAGCCGGCACCTTCTACCAATCGATCGAGTGCATCAAGTGAAGCAGGGACCGCTTCTTCAAACTCGAGCCGCGACACCGTATTGGCACTGGTACCCGCATCGACCGACGCTTTAACAACCAAGAGTACTTCGTAATCTTTCTGCCGGGTACGCACAGAAAATGAAGTACCCTTCTCAATAATCACTTGGAGCTTTTCTTGAATCTCGGCAGTAAATAGATGTTCCACCTTCTGGTACAGGGCATCAATGTTCCCTCCTTCAAAGTAGTGATTGAGTTGCTTGTTCTCCGCAGTCTTTGTACAGGCAGCATCACTACTTTTGAGTTTCTCTATAAGCGCATCAGCGGCACTTTTTTCGCCGAGTAAACTCTTAATTTCGATTTCAAACTGAGCCATAGGAGTAACAATTAGTGATAGTGCACGACTAGTATACGTGACCAAACTAAAGTCGACAAAAAAGACAGTCAGGTCGCTTTGTGGCATAATCTAGCTATATGGAAAAGCCTCAGGTACCGGTCGTGATTGTAGCAGCCCTGGAAAAGAGTACGCGCGCCATCGGCTTTGAAAATAAGCTTCTCTGGCACGTGCCTGACGACCTCAAGCGTTTTAAGGCCCTCACCTTGGGTCACCCCGTCATTATGGGTCGCAAAACCTTCGAGTCGATTGTGGCGATACTCGGCAAACCGCTTCCGGCCCGAACCAACATAGTGGTCACGCGCAATCCCGACTACCGCTACCCCGACACTACGGTTAAAACAGCTACCTCGCTTGAAGCTGCGTTTGCTATCGCACATGACGAAAACCCCGCAGAAATTCACATTGGTGGCGGGGCTGAGCTCTACGCTGCCGCCCTCCCCTTCGTATCGCGACTCCACCTCACCTTGATTGATGACCCGACAGTTGTGGCTGACACGTTCTTCCCTGACTTCTCGCCCGATTTCACGATTGTAAAAATATTCCCTGAAGCAGTCTATGAAGATATTGCCTACCAGTGGGTTGATTTTGAGCGACTCGAAGAATCCGTAAAGTAAAAAAGCGCTCCCCTCAAGGGAGCGCTTTACGCACTTATTTCATACCAATGGCACGACGCAATCGCGGTGCATACGGTGTATGGTTGGCCGCAACAGACTTAAGTGCCGCAAAGAACAGCCAAGCCTTCCGCTCATCCATAGAGCACTCGGCAATACCAGGGAGTGCATCAAGATGGAACCAATCGAGGCGTGCGGCATAATCGGTGCTGGGAGGCAACGCTCTGTCATTCGGAACCGTGTAATGCACCACATGGAGCAATTTGCTATAGGGCACTTCCGATTCTTCAGCCCTGAAGCTCCGCGTAAACCCAAAACCGAGATAGTTCAGGGTACGCGCATGCGCCATGAGCTTAGCCTTCTCCCACAACATGATTCGAGCATCATCAACCGGGTTAATGTCACGACCAGTCAACCGGCCCTGAATCGGGACACGGATACGATCTTCACCTTCACGAGTAAGCACTTTACGGGGCAGGCACAGGGCAACCCTGTCCCACTCTTCAGACAAAATCAGAATAGCGACACTATGACGCTTCCACGGAGCCATGCGTCGATGACGTGCAATGAAATCAGCCACGAACTCGCCAGGGGCGGGAGTATAAAATGTTTCCGCCATTTCAGTCTTTCTCGGCATGCAACGTTCCTTTCTGAGGGACAAATCCAGACAAACTTATACCATGGCAGCAGTGCCTTGTGAATAGGTATAAAAAAGCGAATCCCTAGGGATTCGCTTGTCGTCAATTTAGGTAGACTGCTCAGAACGCGAGGCATATACCAACGATGCATGTGTGAACAAATCAAAGGCAATCCGCGCCTCTGCGCGCAGCAGCCATTCATGCTCCAAGGAGAGCTGTTCTTGCAGCGAAAGCACGTAGCCGTGCAATTGCTCACACGCGCTCAAATCGAAATCGAGCGGTGCAAACCAAAACACGTAGCTAACCTTATTGGTACCAGCCCCATCGCTATCGAGGATGACAACATCCTTGTCTACCGGCGTCTCACCCGTAGCAAGCTCAATGAAGCGTACTGCAGCTGCCAGCTCGGTTTCGACAATAATGCGTCGGCCCGGCCGCTTAATTTTTCTCTGTGCGAAGTATCGTGATTGAACGATGTATTGATGTTCTTGTTCACTACCGAGTACAATCACGATTTTCATCTTTTTGGGGATGACACCCTTACGCACTGTTTCTTTGACCTTCTTTGCGATAACGTCTAGCATTGGGTCGCTCCTTTTCTTTTTTGTACAGCCTATTCCTTTTGACGGATGAAGGCTGCGTTTCTTACCACTAAAGAACTCCAACTCAGAAACGTGTCAACGAATCACCTGCGGCACTACAGCCGATGCGCTTCTGCAAACTGCTCGACGAGCTTCTGCATGCACATAATGGCCGTTGCCACCTCTGGGTCACACATGCCCATCATGGCTCCGACCGGGACAAGTAAATCCTGGTCGTAGCGCATCACACAATTAATGTGTATGACACCGACTGCCGCCACAAAACGTTGCTTAGCAACAGTCGCTGTACATGCCAAGACCTCATCAGAGAAGAGTGGCCCATGGACAACTTGTTTCAGCAAACGCCACGAGGCTGCAGAGGGTTTCTCGTGAATACCGCATTTAGGCGCTTCTGCAAAAGCCTCACTCGTAATCAAATGAAGTCCACCCTGCGGCAGCACGACACCCAGATGTACGGGCATTAGTGCTTCCGCATCAGCGTTATATGGCTTAAATATGCGCTGTACGACAGTACGCAACATGACACATCTCCTTCGTTGTATTTGTTCTACCGTTCTCTATGACGACACAAACGAGCATTTCTTACACACGTAGAGAAGTACGCCCGTACACTACTCTTTCGGGCATAGTTCCACTCTTTTTAAGCACCACGCAAAAGAGCGCCGAAGCGCTCTTTTGAAAGGTTGGTACCCTTAGTCTATAACGGTTACCCCCATTGAACGGCAGGTCCCTTCGATGATGCGACCAGCGGCTTCGAGTGAAGCAGCGTTGAGGTCAGCCATCTTTACCTCAGCAATCTCAAGGATTTGCTTGCGGGTGATGGTACCAGCCTTTGAGACCAAGTTCTTACTTGAACCCTTGTCCTTGCCGATTGCCTTAAGAATAAGACGTGACGCAGGACTGGTCTTCGTGATGAAGGTAAAGGTGCGGTCGTCGTACACGGTGATTTCTACCGGTACTACTTCCCCCATACGGTCACGGGTCTGCTCGTTAAACTGGTTAACGAATTCACCGATAGACACTCCAGCCTGTCCGAGTACTGGACCGAGCGGTGGAGCTGGTGTTGCCTTACCACCCGTGGCCTGCACCTTGATCTTCTTTGTAATTTTCTTTGCCATGGTTGTTTAAATTAAAATTTTGTCGAGGGAGCCGGTTCCATATCCCAGCCCTCTCATGAAGCCC
>CAYRMU010000015.1:0-11288 GCA_964425655.1 uncultured Candidatus Saccharibacteria bacterium
ATGCACGCTACGCTTAAGAAGTATTTTGGCTACGACGACTTTCGGCCACTCCAGAAAGAAATTATCGAGAAGGTGGTGGCGGGGGAGGACTGCGTGGTGCTGATGCCGACCGGTGGCGGCAAGTCACTCTGCTTTCAGTTACCGGCACTGCTACTTGATGGTGTAACGGTTGTGGTCTCACCACTTATTTCGCTCATGAAAGACCAGGTTGACGCCTTGGTGCAAAACGGCATTAGCGCAGCGCTCATCAATAGCTCGCAAACTGCCGCCGAAAACGCTGCGATACTTGAGCAAACCAAACAAGGTGAGATTACCATTCTCTACGTTGCACCAGAGCGGTTGGCGCTTTCGTACTTCATGGACGTACTCCATGCGCTCCCGGTACGCCTCTTTGCCATTGATGAGGCGCACTGTATTTCGGAATGGGGACATGACTTTCGACCGGACTACCGAAGCCTGCGGGTACTTCGAAGTGAGTTTCCGACGGTGCCAATAATTGCTCTGACGGCTACTGCTACTGAAAAAGTACGAGCTGACATTGTGCGACAGCTCAATCTTCCGAACCCGCACGTGTTTACCTCGAGTTTTAATCGAGAAAACTTGACGTACGAAGTGCTGCCAAAGAAGGATGCCTTTGCAACCATTCTGTCACTGCTCGCTACGTGTCCGGAGGAGAGTGCAATAATCTACTGCTTTTCACGTAAGGATACTGAGACAATCGTTGGCAAGCTCAAGAAGCTTGGGTACAAGGCGGGAGCGTACCATGCTGGATTATCGGCGGAGACACGCCAGAAAAACCAAGAACAATTTATCCGTGACAAGATTCAAATCATGGTGGCGACGATTGCGTTTGGGATGGGGATCGATAAGCCAGACGTACGCTTAGTGATACACCACAGCCTGCCGAAATCAGTCGAAGGGTACTACCAGGAAACTGGCCGAGCTGGTCGTGATGGGTTGCCTGCGCGGTGTGTGTTGCTGTTCTCAAACGCAGATACCTATAAGCATAGCTACTTCATTCGACAAATCGCTGACGAAGTAGAGAAGGAGCAGGTGCAGTACAACCTTGATCAGTCGGTTGCCTACGGAACGCTCAGTTCGTGCCGTCGCAAGTTTTTACTCGCGTATTTTAATGAAGTATTCACGAGCGAGAACTGCGGTTCGTGTGACCGGTGCGTGACGCCAGCACCGCTTCCTGTAGTGAAGTCAGTGAGGACAACGGCCCCTACTGCCGCAACGAGCCAATCCCGTATCGCTATACACTACGACACGTCACTCTTTGAAGTGCTGCGACAGGTGCGCACCAGCGAGGCTGCGCGACTTCGAGTGCCGCCATATATTATTTTTGGTGATAAAGCGCTCCGTGAGATGGCAACAGTTAAGCCGCAAACTGACGCCGCCTTTCTCGAGATTAATGGGGTTGGGCAAAAAAAGTTGGTGCAATTTGGCAAGCTATTTATGGAGGCAATAGCCGCGCATGAAGCTGTGTCTGTGTAGTTGTTGGACTACGAAGTGTGGTGTTTACAAGGAGGGTAATGGTGTTCTGTAATATACCAAGGTACCTGACGGCTATAGCAGTAGAGGCTTAGCATGTAAGTCGTTCTACCGTTACTCCTTCATTACATCGTTATGATTACCACACACATGATGACCGGCCTAAACGTACTCACGGGTAGCCTTGCGGTACTTGTGCTGCTTGGAATGGCAGTTACGCCAGTCCCAGCTTCAGCAGCCCTCTTTGGATTTGTTGATACCTCAGGATACCTACGCACAGTTGAGGCGACCAGCTGGCAAACCGCTATCGTGACTGCGTCAAACATTCACATGCATAGTGGCGTTATGCTGATGAATTCAGCAGCTCGCCTTGATTTGGTTGGTGAACGTATTTAACACCAACTGATACACTTGTTCTTTTTCGAAAAAAAACTCGTACGGGTGTTTTTTCGTAGGGACGGGGAATGGCTTCGTCCTTGTACAGTATGATAAATAGTGGTATGGTTTTGGCCGAACGAAATGTTCATTGAAACCTTGAGAAGAGGAGGTGCACATGCACCGTAGACTGTTTCTGGCACCTATTCTCGGTGCCGCCTTTGCTTCCCCTGTATGGGCGGCTGGAGGCACGCCGGCAACAGAAAGCCTGACCACATCACTGTGGGGCTGGCTATCGATTGCTATCTTCTGTGTCGGATACATCTTTGTGGTGGTCGAAGAAAAGACTCACCTCAAGAAATCGATTCCGATGATGATCGTGGCTGGTGTCATCTGGACACTGATTGCCATCGCGTATCGCCTTCAAGGCGATATGGAGACGGCTGGCGCAAGCCTTGAGCACGCCATCATGGAATACGGCATGTTGCTCTTGTTTCTGCTGTCGGCTATGGCGTACGTGAACACGCTCCAAGAACGGAACGTGTTTGAGGTGATTCGCTTTAAGCTGCTTTCGGCTGGACTTTCGCAGCGGGCGCTCTTTTGGGCGACGGGTACGGCGGCATTCTTTTTGTCGCCGGTCCTCGATAACCTCACCACGGCGCTCGTCATGTGCAGTGTGGCGGTTGCGGTTGGTGCCGGTAACCCCCGGTTTGTTGGCTTGGCCGCTATCAACATCGTTATTGCTGCAAACGCCGGCGGTGCGTATAGCCCGTTTGGTGACATTACGACACTGATGGTGTGGCAGGCAGGGAAGGCGGAGTTCTTCGAATTCTTCTCGATTTTCTTGCCCTCACTGACCAACTGGTTGGTTCCAGCATTCTGCATGTCCCTCGCAGTTCGTTCCTCGAACGTGAAGGCGTACAACGAGCCGGTTTCACTGAAAGAGGGTGCTGTGCCAATCATGGCCCTGTTTGCAGTGACGATTGCCTTGGCAGTTTTGGCCCACCAGCTGTTTCATATCCCGTCGGCGATGGGAATGATGCTGGGGCTCGGGCTGTTGAAGCTCTATGGGTACTTCCTGACACAGCGTGAACATCACTCGTTTCAGGAAGCTGCTGTGCCAGCTGGTCTCGATAGTCAGGTGGTCCTCAGTGAATGGAAGCCCCGGCATAAGCCGTTTGACACCTTCGTGAGTGTGAAGCGCGCGGAGTGGGATACGCTCCTGTTTTTCTTTGGGGTACTGATGTCGGTGGCTGGTTTGGCTCAGCTGGGCTACCTGGCGCAGGTGTCGGAACTGTCTTATGGTGGTCTCGGTGATACGCAGACCAACGTGTTGATTGGATTTTTGTCGGCCATTGTCGACAACATTCCCGTGATGTACGCGGTCCTCCAAATGTCACCTGAGATGTCACATGGGCAATGGCTCCTCGTTACTCTGACGGCCGGCACCGGTGGTTCGCTCCTCTCGGTCGGCTCAGCCGCTGGTGTGGCGCTCATGGGGTTTGCCAAAGTGACTGATGCCAATGGTAAAAAGGTGGATGCGTATACGTTCTTTGGACACCTGAAGTGGACGCCGGTTATCCTGCTTGGGTACCTCGCATCCATTCAGGTCCACATCTGGCTGCATCCCGATGTGACGCCGCTCTGGTAATCGCATACTGTACGCCGCTCCAACTCTGGAGCGGCTTTTTCTGTAGCTATTGGTACTCTGCTGCTTACTCGGTATGATTAGGGTATGCGTTTCTTAGAATTGTACAGCCGCTTTGCAATTAGCATTTTTAGCAAAAAAATGTGGCCGCTCCATGTGGGAGGTATTATCAGTACTGCGGGTTTGGCATACAGTGGGTTTGACTGGGCATACTTAGTATTTGTGCTCCATGCAGTACCGTATGGATTGCTACTGACAGCAGATTTACTTGGGTTCATTATTCCCGTGTTCCTCCCCCTCACGTTGTGGGGTGTGGCGTTGGTGCGAAGGACCGCGCTCTGGCCTACCTTGGCTGCTGCAACAAGCTACGCAGTCATTCTCGGCTTTAGTCTCTCAGTTATTTTGAAAGCCTTTACTGGGCGCACGTCGCCACCGCATTTCCATCATGGAGAAATTATGGGTGCACTCGTCGACAATAGTCGCGCATTCAACTTCGGCTTTATGAATGAACATGTCATCGGCGGCTGGCCATCGTCGCATACAACCATTGCGTTTGCACTAGCCACCACGCTGTCCCTGCTTTTGCCGCCACGTTTCTATGTGCGCGCCATACTCTTTTCTGTCGCTCTTTTTATTGGGGTAGGGGTGACGTTTGGGTACCACTGGGTATCTGAATTTGTTGCAGGAGCGTGTTTAGGGGTAGCGATTGGGCTGGTAGTAGGGAAGCACTATCGCGGGTAAGTTGAAGTGTTTGATGTGCGTGGTATGCTACCATCACCTATGGAAGCTACTGTGCAGAATGCGGTACATTCGTATCGACAGAAACATGCCCTCACGCAGGAAGCTTTGGCTGAGCAGGTTGGAGTGACGCGCCAAACGATTATTGCAATTGAGAAAGGAAACTACACACCGTCAGTAGCGTTGGCACTTAAGCTGGCAGCAGTATTTGCGGTGTCGGTTGAACAATTATTTTCACTTTCACATGACTAAAACATATTTTCATAGTGGTGTAGCAGTGGTACTCACGTTTTTGCTATTGGTCTTAGCTGATCTCGTTCCATTCTGGATGCCGATGATGGGGCAGATGGTAGCGCTCCTTATGGTGGTCATACTCTTAGTGCTGTGGGCTGGTTTTGTACTGCAGGAGCAGGCGCAGGATGAACGGGAGGTTCTCTTAAAGATGCATGCGGGTCGCGTAGCGTATCTCTCAGGGCTAGGCTTTCTTATGCTCGCGCTGGTAGTGCAGGGGATTAACCATGCGATTGATCCCTGGATTGCCGGGGCACTCGCGGTGATGGTTGTGTCAAAATTGGCCACACGGCTATATCTTGAATAGGGACATGCGTCACCAGGGTGTGTATAGTCAACTTTACATGCTGTGTAAAGTTGACTATACTTTGATGTATAACCAATAAATAATTGTTTTGTATGTCAAAAGCTGTACTGGGAGTAGTTGGAGTGGGTGTATTGGTCGTTAGTGGGTGGTATCTCACCTCTATGGGTAGTGAAAAAGAGGCACAGATGGCAGCCGAAAAAGCAGCTATGGAGGAGCAGGCTATGATGGAAAAGAAGGAGATGGAAGCCAAAGCAATGATGGAGAAGGATGAAGCGATGGTGAAAGATGAGGGTATGACTGATAAGGTTGACACAATGGGTGCAACTGAAGAAGTAGATACAATGAAGAAAGACGAGATGATGAAGGATGAAGCAACGGTAGGGGCGTACCTTCCATACGAAGCGAGTAAGCTTGCAATGGCAAATGATGGGGATGTAGTTTTATTTTTTCGAGCAAGTTGGTGTCCAAGCTGCCGCGCGCTCGATGGTGACATTAAGGCTAGCCTCAGTGACATCCCAGCTGGTGTAACTATTCTTGACGTTGATTACGACACAGCGACAGCACTCAAGCAAAAGTATGGGGTCACGACCCAGCACACACTTGTGCAGGTGGCGGCTGATGGCAGCATGATTGCGAAGTGGAGCGGCGGTTCGACGTTGGCAAGTGTAATCGAAAAAGTGCAGTAAGGTACGCATGCTATTCTTTCTCGTCTCTTTCGTGGCTGGTGTACTTACCGTTTTGGCTCCATGCATTCTTCCGTTACTACCTGTGGTAGTTGGAGCGGGTGAGCCAGGGGTACGTCGTGTGAGTTCTCGGGCTGTTATCGTTATTGTCACGTTGGCAGTTTCGATAATTATCTTCACCCTTCTCCTCAAAGCATCGACTATCTTTATAAGTATTCCACCATACGTGTGGACATGGTTTTCAGGAGTTGTACTCAGTTTTCTTGGCTTGACACTTCTGGTCCCAGCGGCCTGGGCACGTGTACCGTTCGTGGCTACACTTTCGCGAAAGAGTAATATGGCGGTGGGTAAGGGGTACCTTGATAATAGCGTACGCGGAGACATGCTGATGGGTATTGCACTCGGTCCCGTCTTTTCGACGTGCAGTCCGACCTACTTATACATTATCGCCACAGTGCTACCTGCGTCATACGCGGTAGGTCTCGTGTACCTTGTAGGGTTTGTCGTTGGGCTTTCAGCTTCGCTGCTGCTTATCGCATATTTTGGGCAGCGGCTCATTAATCGCATGAGCGCTTCGTTTACTACTGCCTCACGTGTAAAGCAAGTATTTGGTGCGATTTTGATACTGCTCGGCGTTGCAATTGCTTTCGGGTGGGATAAAAAATTAGAAAGCTTTATTCTTGATAGTGGGTATGGTGCTACAATTAAGTTTGAAGAGGGGTTACTTGAACGATTTGCACGGTAAGCTGTCGTGTAATGCAGTATGAACTCTAACAACGTGGGACTAGGTCAAAAATTACACATACAAGTATCAAGCATTCGGCTATATGAATAGACAAAACCTCATGATGAGTCTACTGGTGGTCATTCTTACAGCAATGATTGTGTTGGGGCTGTATATTGCAACTGATCGCTTTGCAGATAAAGCCGCTGTCTCACTGCCGCCAGTTCCAGTTCCGTCGCTCGATACATCGGACGATACGACGAAGCCGGAAGCGGTCGTTGTTTCAGAGGGGGTAACGCAAGCAACGGCGGTTCTAGCCAACGGCTGCTTTTGGTGTGTTGAACACGACCTTGAGCCACTACCCGGGGTAGTTGAGGTAATTTCAGGGTATACCGGAGGCACAACTGATACTCCTACCTATGAGAATCATACTGCCGCTGGTCACCGTGAAGCTGTGCTCGTTACCTATAATCCACAAATAATTACGTACGCTAACTTAGTAGAGCATATTATTAAGCACGGTGATCCAACCGACGCCACTGGTTCGTTTTATGACCGGGGACCCCAGTATGCTCCAGCTATCTACTACGCTAATCAGACTGAGGCTGCTATAGCTCGGAACGTAATTACCGCGGTGGATGCAACCGGAGTGTTTGATGCGCCACTACCACTCCAGGTTTTACCTCGTAGCACTTTCTACCCAGCCGAAGATTATCACCAGGATTACGCAAAAAATAACGCTCTTAAGTACTCGTACTACCGGAACGCTTCAGGCCGCACAGCCTACATTGATGGTGTGTGGGGAAGTGAGCGGACGACATTTTCAATTTCTAACGCACTGCAACAACCAAGCGGTACAGTGCAACCAACAACATCTATGCAACCATATACCGAAAGCAGTTGGGACACATTTGTGAAGCCTGATGCGGCCACTCTCAGAGCAACTTTGAGTGAAGGAGCCTACAAGGTGACCCAAGAGGATGGTACTGAGCGCGCGTTTACAAGTCCGCTTGATAAAAACTTTGAGCGCGGGATATATGTGGACGTCGTTTCTGGGGAACCGCTATTCTCATCACGTGACAAGTTTGATTCAGGGACCGGCTGGCCGTCATTTGTCGCACCAATTACTGAGGGGGCCGTGACACTCCATGAAGATAAAAAGTTATTTAGCACCCGGACAGAAGTTCGGTCGCGCTTTGCAGACTCGCACCTCGGGCATGTATTCAATGATGGGCCACGTGACCGAGGCGGCATGCGCTACTGCATGAACGGGGTAGCACTCCGGTTTATTGCGGAAGCAGAGATGGAGGCGGCAGGTTACGGTGACTGGAAAGCGATGCTGTAGTATGACTCGTCGATTTCTTACGCTTGTACTTCTCTTGTGTGCTGCTTTCGGCGGTGTTTACGCATTGCATGCTGCTGGTCTCACTGCCTGGCTCAACCCTGAAGAACTCCGTGCGCTCGTGTCTCGTGTTGGGGTATTTGGACCAATCATCTTTATCGCAGCCTATGTTGTGGCTACAGTAGTTTTTCTACCAGGTAGTCCGCTCTCGCTCTTGGGGGGAGCATTATTTGGGCCAGTGTATGGCACGTTGTACGTCGTTATTGGGGCAACTATTGGTGCAGTAGTGGCCTTTCTGTTTTCCCGTACGGCAGGTACGTTAGTCCTGCGTGGTGGAGAAGGGGGAATTGCCGAGAAGCTTAGGGGTTATGATGAGCGCATTGCAAAACATGGTCTAGCAACCGTACTTTTTTTACGTCTCGTACCATTATTTCCCTTCAATGGACTCAACTTTGCGCTTGGGCTGACACGCGTTCGTTTTCGTGATTACGCCCTCGGTACATTTTTTGGCATTATTCCGGGTACCTTTGCGTATGTGTACTTTGGTGACTCGCTCGCTAGTTTAAGTCTGGTTCAGATTCTTAGTGCGCTTATACTTATTGGAGTCGTTGGTATACTTGGACGATTGATTGCTCGCCGTTATTCACCAACCCAGTAACATCTATGCCTGTACAACAATTCGACATAATCGTAATTGGCGCCGGATCTGGCGGCCTCAATATAGCCGGCTTTATGAATCGGGTCGGATTCAAGGTGCTCCTCATTGATAAGAGTGACGCACATATTGGGGGTGACTGCCTTAATTTTGGGTGCGTACCTTCAAAAGCCTTGATTCACGTAGCTCGCGAAGTGCACACAGCACGGGCAGCAGGACGATTCGGACTCTCAGTGAGTGGGGAGGTTGACTGGCGAACAGTGCGGGAGTATGTAAAGAGCAAGCAAGACATTATTCGTGCACATGAAAGTGTCGCCTGGTTTAGAGAAAAAGGCATCACCGTAGTATTGGGTGAGGCATGTTTTACTGGTAGTAATACAGTACAGGTGAATGACATGCAGTACACTGCTAAAAGAATTGTACTCGCAACGGGCTCACGCCCACGGCTGCTTACTGGCCAAGGTATTGAACGAGTAGCTCGTGTTTTAAATAACGAAACTATTTTTTCAATGGAGACGCTACCACAGCGATTGCTTGTCCTCGGGGCAGGCCCGATTGGTATTGAGCTCGCTGAAGCACTTGCGATGCTTGGAACGAAGGTGGTGGTGGCTGATCGCGGGTCACAGATTTTAGGTAAAGAAGACCCCGCTTTGGCAGGGGTCGTGGCGTCGCAGATGGAAAAGTTGGGGGTGGTGTTTAAAATGGGATATTCTTTACAGGAATTTACCGATGGGGAAACGGCGACCCTTGTATCGACTGACGGAGCAACCATCACTGAGAAATTTGACGCGGTATTTGTTGGTATTGGCCGAGTCTTGAATACAGAAGGACTAGCCTTAGATAAAGCTCAGATAGCGGTTGATGCAACTGGTAAAATTAAGGTAGACCCATACTTACGCACCACCAATAAAAGTGTGTACGTGTGCGGTGATATAGCCGGCAATTACCAGTTTACCCATGCTGCAGAGATGCATGCTGCGGTAATTTTGCGTAATTTCTTTTCGCCACTCAAACAAAAATTCAACGCAGATACGATTGCCTGGACCACCTTTACGACGCCCGAGCTTGCTACGTACGGTCTCCAGGAGGCAACCTTAAAACATCGTGGAATACCGTACCGGGTGTTAGAGACCGATTTTAGCGAAGACGACCGAGCAATCACTGATGCGTACCAGTACGGTCGGGCGAAGATGTTCGTCTCGCCTAAAGGAGCCATTCTTGGTGGTACCATGGTGGCTCCCAATGCGGGTGAACTCGTTCAGGAGCTTATCTTGGCTCAGTCCGCTAAGCTGTCGATAGCTTCACTTTTTGCAAAGGTATATCCGTACCCGACAGCAACTAGGATTAATAAGCGAATGGCTGCTCTTTTTTCTGCTGAAAAACTAACTCCATTTTCAAAACGATTGCTTCGCTTGATATACTAGAGACCATATGCGCACCTTCTTACTCGTGTATCGCAAGCCTTCGTATCTTGTCCTTGCGCTCATGGTTGCCTTCCTGACCCTTACGGTAGCGGTCTTGGTACCAAATTGGATGCTCGTGTGGTTTGGGTTATCAATCGAGGGGATTGGCTTTAGTGCTGGGTTTTCATTTGTATGGAGCATCTACGGTTCGCTTCTCACAAACTTCACACCACTTTCAGCAACAGTAACAGTCGCTATGTCACTCCTCTTTGGGCTTAATGTATCACTCTTGGTGTTTTACATTCGGATGATGCGGGGGAATGGCGGCGCCATTACTCGTGTAGGCTCACTCAGTCTCGGTGGTCTCATTAGTGGTTTTTTTGGTATCGGGTGTGCGGTATGCGGATCAGTGATCCTTACGTCACTACTGAGTTTGTTTGGTGCGGCTTCGCTACTCGTGTGGTTACCGCTCCACGGTGAAGAGTTTTCATTCCTCGCACTTGTGATGCTTTCGTATGCGCTCGTGGTGGTGTTGCGGCGTATCAACGCTGGTCGTGTGTGTTAAGTTAATCTTAAAAAATCACCGACGCCGTATGCGTCGGTGATTTTCTTATTGCTCTAGTTGGGCGAGTAGGTCCGGAATATTAATTGGTTGGCTCACAAACGCGAGTCTACCTTCATCGTCAATTGGCCACAGTGCCTCGGGCTTGTCCCAGTACAGCTCAAGCCCGTTATCGTCTGGGTCGCGGAGGTAGAGTGCTTCATGGGTACCGTGATCGCTCGTCCCTTCAAGTGGCCAACCAGCTTCAAGGAGCCGTCGGAGTGCGTCAGCGAGTGCTGCTCGTGTGGGGTAGGCGATAGCGACGTGGTAGAGGCCAGTGTGTCCACTGGGTGAGGGTGTTCCTCCAGCTGATTCCCAGGTATTGAATGCGAGGTGGTGGTGGTAGCCTCCGGTTCCCAAGAATAGTGCAGTGTCCATTTTTGCCATGACGTGCCAGCCAAGGAGGGTGACATAGAAATCATAGATTGGACTGAGGTCGGCTGTCTTTAGGTGTACGTGACCGATACCGGTACGCGGATCAATCGGGTTTTGTGGGCTATGAAGTGGTGTAAGTCGTTCGTACATGTATTTTTTTTGGGGTTATGAATTTACTGCGTCTAAGTATGAATCAAAGTAGATAGCGTGACAGGTATACCCACCTGGATTCTTCACCAAGTAATCCTGATGATACTCCTCAGCTGGCCAGAAGCGAGTGAGGGGTTCAAGTGTGGTTACTACCGGATTATCCCAGCGCTCTGATTCGTTCACGAGGGTAATCATTTTTTCCGCTACCGCCTTCTCTGCTGCACTACTGTAGAAAATAGCTGAGCGATAGGCTGTTCCTGTATCGTTTCCTTGCTGATTGAGCGTGGTTGGATTATGAATTTGAAAAAAGAAGTCCAGTAGTCGCTCGTAGGAAAGTACAGTTTCGTCATAGGTAATAGCGACTGCCTCTGCGTGGCCAGGGTGGAACTCGTAGGTAGGATTGTCGTTCTTGCCGCCACAATAGCCAGCTTCTGTATCGATGACACCGGGCAGGGTACGGATTAGGTCTTCGAGTCCCCAAAAACATCCACCTGCCACGACT
>CAYRMU010000015.1:11388-18038 GCA_964425655.1 uncultured Candidatus Saccharibacteria bacterium
CCCAAAAACATCCACCTGCCACGACTGCTTGTTTAAAGTTTTGCATATTAGATTTTCTTATCCCGTACAGGGACGGTATACCTTCCAGAAACATCCGCTTGCTTTGACTGCGTGTGTGAACACAACTTATTTTGCGTACGGATCCTTCTCGGCGTAGACCGAGATGGTGCGGCGCTTCCGGGCCTTACCTTTACTCACGTGCTTGTGTGAGAGGTAAACTTTGTGCACGATGAATTTCTCCGATAGAAAATCGACAAGCTCCTCTTCGCCGTAGGCGTATTCCGGAACACCGATAATTGGGTGAATATACGTACCTTCCTCAGGGCCCGGGTGTTCGGCAATGAGTCGCTTGGTGTGGAGGTCTCCGTCCTTTACGAATGTCTTCATAAAGAGGAACCCGCCTGGTTTGAGGACGCGGTGTATCTCATCGCGTAAGAGGCGACGCTCCTCAGCTTTAAGGAAGTGTGAGCTCATCATATCAAGGCCAATGATCTGTGATTCATCTGGCTCGGTAATCGCACCTGCCATGGTACGTACTTCGTACTTGAGGTTAAAGCCTTCACTGAGGCGTTTTGCCTCCTTGATGGCAGCACTTGATGAATCGTAGCCAACACCGCGCATACCGTACGTCCGCGCGAGGTACACGAGGTTACGCCCATTGCCACAACCCATGTCGATTGCCGATGCAGTCTGATTAGCGCGAGTACCTTTGGTTTCGCGCTCGAGCCAACGACAAAACTTCATGAGGTCTTCACTCGCTTCGTCCGAGAGGGCAAGGTGCTCAGGGTTACTGTACTCGCTGTCCCAAAATGCCGTGCCGTGCCGGGTTCGCTTTTGTCGTTTAAAGATTTTAGCCATAGAGTCACCATTAGAGCAAAAACTTGCCATTTTTGCAAATTATTGTACTGTTACGGCACACAAATATATATGGAAGACCGCTACATATACATCTATGGCCGACATGCCGTTATTGAAGCAATCACGTATCGTCCCGACGTGGTACGGGTTTTGTACCTGCGCGATGATGTGCGTGAGGACTTTCCTGGTGACCTAAAGTCTAAGGTGCCAAAAATCCAAGCCTTTGGTGGCAAAAAACTTCCTGTACCCGTTGATCCTGATGTGGTCCATCAAGGTATTTTAGCGAAGATTGATAAAGAGGCGCTTGTGATTTCGTACGAAGACTACATGCGTGAGCTCAACGTTACTCCCGATACCTGTATCGCGGTACTGGGTGAGATTCAAGATCCGCACAATGTTGGAGCAGTGCTCCGAAGTGCAGCTGCGTTTGGTGTACAGGCAGTGTTTGTGCCGAAGCATCGCCAAGTGAGTATTACCGGTACGGTGGTAAAGGTTTCAGTGGGTATGGCGTTTAAAGTGCCGATTGTTGAAATTGGTAATGTGAATCGTTCACTCCAAGACCTCAAAGAGGCTGGCTGTTTTGTATACGGCCTCGCCGGGGAAGGGAAGCAGTCACTCGCGTCAGAACAGTTTACGAAGCCGACCGTATTTGTACTCGGCAATGAAGCTGAAGGTATCCGTGAAAAGACTCGTGAACACTGCGACATCCTCCTCACCATTCCCATGCACCCACAGTGTGAATCACTCAATGCGTCCGTCTCGGCCGCTATTGCGCTCTATGCGTGGAGTGCGCAACATCCAAATGCGCTTAAGTCTCGCTAATAAATGATGCAAGGACGCATTAGTGCAGAATACCGAGCCAGCTATGACGTACTCATTACTGAGACGGTGTTCACTGCAACCCTGCGCGGCTCATTTCATGATGCATCAGGCGGTGCCTTTCCTAAAGTGGGGGACTATGTGGAAGTTACAAAGCTAGAAGAAGGGAAGGTAGTGATTGAATCGATTCTCCCTCGGCGCAATATGATTGCGCGTATTGCTCCACATGAAGGAACGCCGCAGGTGATGGTGGCAAATATTGATTACCTGCTCATCGTGATGGGGCTCGATGCCGACTATAGTATCCCTCGCCTTGAGCGCTACCTAGCGCTCGCGTGGCAGTCGGAGGTTGCACCAATTATTATCCTCAATAAGGCCGACTGCGCATCAGATCTTGAGGCACAAGTTGCGGCTGTCAGGGAAGTTGCCCCAGAAGTGCCTGTGCACGTAGTGCAGGCGCTCTCTGGAGAAGGATTGGAGGCGCTTGAGCCGTACACGGGAGCAGAAAAAACCCTTGTGCTATTGGGTTCGTCAGGTGCAGGTAAGTCGACGATTACAAATCAGTTACTGGCAGCTTCGGTGCAGCCGACAAACACGCTCCGTGAACGCGATGGGCGTGGTCGTCATACCACCACGCATCGGCAACTTTTTGTGCTGCCTCAGGGTGGGCATTTAATTGATACACCGGGTATGCGTGAGCTTGCGCTCGTGCATGAAGAAGAGGCAGCTGCCGATACGTTTGCTGATTTGAATGAGCTGGCTATGCAGTGTCGTTTTTCAAACTGCGACCATGAGAAAAGTGCCGGCTGCGCTTTGCAGGCAGGGTTGGCCGATGGCTCTATTGAGCCGGAACGTTTTTTGCGCTACCGCAAGCTCCAGCGCGGGGAAGAGCGGCTTCGTCGGGTGCGGTACTAGGGGTAGGTGTGGGGAAGGTAGGGGAGGACGATATCCTTTGCTATACTAGCCGTATATGGAATTTCAGTTTTTCACCGTCATACATGAGTTTGCCGTTATTGGAACCACTTTTTTTATGTTGGCCTTAGCCACCTTATGGTACTCTCCCTTTTTATTTGGTGCAGTTTGGGCCAGGGTCTCAAAAAATGCCGGCGTGGTATTTGATGAGTCGTCAGCAACGTTTGTGCGACAACTGAGTTTAACCTTTGTTTCGTACCTTATTCAGGTAGCGCTACTCGCGTTTCTTATTGCCTACCTACCTACCATTGGTATGTCTCCGTGGTTACTCATGGTATTTCTCATGCTCTTTACAGCTGCGGTCACCGCTCCGCCGGTACTGTTTGAAGAGCGTCCGTTCTCATACTACGCGGTGCATACCGGGTTTATGTTGGTATTTATTGGTGTCAGTGTTGCGTCGCTGACGTATTGGCCTTGGTAATATGAATATACTTTGGGGAGTAGTAATTGCTGTCATAACGCTCATTATCACCATTGTGGGCTACGATCGCTATGGCGATGATGTTCGTCAGCGGTTGTTTGGTCAAGCAGACGCGTACACGATATACGTCAATCGCGTCGCGTTTTCAGTCTCTATTGCTGATGACAAAGCGGAGCGCCAGCAGGGTCTATCTGGAGTGGCGTCACTCCCTAAGTATGGTGGCAAATTGTTTATCTTTGATACGGCAGCAAAGCACGGTATCTGGATGAAAGATATGCTCATCCCGCTTGATATTCTGTGGTTTGATGAAAACTTCAAGCTTATCTATATTGAAGAAAACGTTACTCCCGAAACGTATCCGGCTATTTATTCACCACGTGAAGATGCGCGGTACGTACTCGAAATCAATGCATTTGCAGCGGCAAACGCTGGAATTGGATTGGGGAGCACACTGACCCTGCCAGCGGCCATGATACCAAACCAAGCCGTAGAGTCTTTCCAAAATAATTAATCTGTTGTATAATACAAAAACGTTGACGGTCGCCTTCTTGGCCTTCGGGTGCAAGGGGGAGGAAAGTCCGGACACACCCATGTTGCGTAAGTGGCATGGAGCCAAGTAGTGGGTAATACCCATCGTGCGGAGCAATCCGCTTAGAGGTGCGAGCAGAGACGCTTTTACCCGAAAGGGTAAAAGCGCCCCGTGAACTATGGGTCTTTGACTCATGCGCGAAAGCGAATTTCACTGGGGCGAATCTATACGGTAACGTATAGGGTGAAACGGCTAAATCCTTACTCGTGTGCAAGGCCGCGCTGTCGCGGGCTTTGGCTTTAAACATGAAGCTAAAGCCCGCGACAGAGAGCCGCAAGAGGTGTACGGTAACGTACATCCTAGGTATATGACCGTCCATGTGTTCACACATGACAGAATCCGGCTTACAACGTGAAAAACACCCCAACCGGGGTGTTTTTTTGTGGTATCCTAGTAGGTATAGCGTTTATCAGTTAGTTCGCTAGAGACACATGGAGAACACATCGATGGAGACACAACAGCCGGCAGCCGCCAGTGCACCGGCACGATCAGTCGACAGTATTGAAACAACCTTGCGCGGTATTGCGTATAACGTTTTTATTGGAGCCTTTGGTTTATTGCCGTTGCTCTTTTTACCAGTCGCGTACGCACCATTTGATTACACCAAAACATTGTTCATTGTTTTGGCGGTACTCATTGCAGTTATCTTTTTCAGTTTATCAGTCTTGCGATCGGGAAAGATTGCAATCGTGAAAGCGTGGCCACTCTTTGCATTGTGGGCAGTAACGCTCGCGACATTTGTCTCGGCCTTACTTTCAGGAGACATGTATGACGCCATCATTGGTGACAACATGGGTGTACATAGTGCACTCTTCGTCGGATTGATTGCCTTGATAGCAAGCTTCATTTCAATTTTAGGGCAGAACAAAACCTTTATCATGCGCACCTACATCGCCTTGGCGGGAAGTGCAGTTATCTTAGGTTTGTTCCAGTTTTTACGAATTGTATTTGGCGCAGACTTTTTGACGTTTG
Source organism: uncultured Candidatus Saccharibacteria bacterium (assembly GCA_964425655.1). Taxonomy (GTDB): domain Bacteria; phylum Patescibacteriota; class Minisyncoccia; order Phycocordibacterales; family UBA918; genus OLB19. The sequence continues at coordinate 16,020 of CAYRMU010000015.1, forward strand.
GCGTCTTCACCAGTAATACTAATTCTGTATTCGGTGGATGGAATGATCTAGCGCTCTTCTTCGGGCTAACTATTCTCATTTCGCTCGTAGCCCTCGAACAGTTGCCGCTGACCAAAATGGGTCGTGGCTTATTCTCAGCGGTGGTAGGGGTGTCACTTATCATGCTGGCAGTCGTGAACTTCTTTGCGGTGTGGTTGGTGTTGGCGCTCGTCAGTCTCATGGTACTGATGTACGCTCTCACAAAAGATCGACTCATGGCGGCTGGTCCAACCTTTGGTAATAAGCCAAATATCGCTGTTTCGTCAGTGGTTGTGAGTGCTGTAGTGTTTGTGTTCTCACTCATCTTTGTAATTGGCGGCACTGTTGTGGGTGGCGCTGTGTCACAAATCTCAGGCATCACCTACGTTGAGGTGCGCCCGTCTCTTGAAGCGACTATCGATATCACTCGCCAGACGTACCAAGAAAATGCCCTCGTTGGTATTGGTCCAAATAAGTTTGTTGATGCATGGCGTCTCTATAAGGATCAGTCACTCAATGAGACTATCTTTTGGTCTACTGACTTCGTAACCGGAAGTGGCTACATCACCTCACAGTTCGTAACTACTGGTGTGCTTGGTGCCTTTGCCTGGCTTGCCTTCTTCGTACTGTTTGTCTGGTCAGGGCTCCGCATGCTCTTCAAGGTGTCTATGCCTGATAAGTTCTGGTACTTCATTGGAACATCATCATTTGTGGCGGCAACCTACCTTTGGGGTATGTCGTTTGTCTACACACCGGGAGCTACCGTGCTCCTTTTGACGGCGCTCTTTACCGGTATTACGTGCGCTGCTGGAGCTGCACTCACCAAAGAGCGTATCTTCACCTGGTCTATTGAACAGAATCGACGAGCAGGTTTTGTACTCGTTGGAATCATCATGCTCGTCATTGTTGGTTCAGCAAGTTCACTCTACTACGTCGGTCGCCACTACGCGGCAGTCTACACGTTCGCTGGAGCAGTCAGTGGTCTCGATGGTAGTACTACACTTGAACAAGTTGAGCAGCGCATCGCGCAGTCATTTACCATGGTTCAGAGTGACCAATTTGCTCGCCAGATTGCGCTCTTCCAGCTCGCAAAAATGAACGCGCTCATCGGGGTAGCCGAACCAACTCCAGAACAGCAGCAAGAGTTCCAGTTGGCAGCAGCCAATGGCGTGAATGCAGCAGAAGAAGCCGTAGGGATTGATCCAACCGACCCACTCAATACCTCAACCCTTGGCGGAATCTTTAGTGTTTTGGCAGCAGCCGGAGTTGATGGGGCACGTGATCGTGCGCGTGACGCGTACAACGCCGCCCGAGCGCAAGATCCAAAAAACCCATCGTACGCACTCCTCGAAGCGCAGCTTCTCGCACGTACCGGTAGCGTCCCTGAGGCACGAGCTAAGATTGCTGAAGCAGTAAATCTCAAGAACAACTATACCGATGCACTCTTCTTCCTTACACAGATTGATGTTGCAGAAGGGAAGGTGGCTGATGCAATTGCTACAACACAGTCAATTATCTCGCTTGAGCCAAATAACCCAGCGCGGTACTACCAGCTCGGTGTGCTCCTCTCATCTGATCAGAAGCTCGATGAGGCAATCGTGGCATTTGAGCGAGCAGTTGCCCTTGATAGTAACTATGCAAACGCACGGTACTTCTTAGCTCTCGGATACCTGGAGAAAGATAATCGTGACGCAGCAGTGGAGCAGCTTGAAGTTGTCCTAAGCCTCAATCCAGGTAACCAGCAGGTAGAGAGTCTCTTGAATGACATTCGCTCAGGTCGTCAGTTCGAGTCAGCTTCGACTGCGAGCACTAGTGAACAAGTAGTGGAGACAGATTCGCCAGTAGATAGTGCAGATGGAACAGTAACCACGACCGAAGCACCAGAAACGTCTCTCATTTCACCAGTCAACCCAGTTGAAGAAGGTGAAGCGGCACCGGTAGAGTAGTCTATGGTGAAGCGGGTTATACGCATGATGTACCAAGAGGTACGCGGTCTCCATC
>CAYRMU010000016.1:0-17945 GCA_964425655.1 uncultured Candidatus Saccharibacteria bacterium
AACCAAAGCGAAAGCTTTGGTTTTGCTGTATTTGCGCGAGAAGAGAGGATTCGAAAGACGCAAGCCGGGGACCCTCTGGGCCGGCGCGTCGGGGTCGCGAACACTTGGTAAAGTAAGAGCGAAGCGAAGTACTTTACTTAGTGATTCGTGACCGAATCCTTCCGCAAATACCAAAACCAAAGCGAAAGCTTTGGTTTTGCTGTATTTGCGCGAGAAGAGAGGATTCGAAGACCTTGCCTAGTATTTAGTGAGTGAAACGAAACTAAATACTGACAAGGTGTACTGAAGCTGTAAGCTTCGAAACTCCTCTCTTCTCAAAGCCTAAGCTTTGTTTGGGTTTTGCTGTATTTGCGCGAGAAGAGAGGATTCGAAGCCCGATTGAGCTATATTGAAAGCGAAGCGAATCAATATAGCCAATTGGGATGTTGGTCACATAAGCATAGCCTACCCCGCAATCGCCACACACGTTACAGACTTCGGGCGTAGTTTCATCAGTTCTGCTCGGGCCGCGCGCATGGTACTGCCGGTGGTGACCACATCATCAAGGAGAACCACGTTGAGATCACGTATATTTGCCGGAGTAGCTCTCGGTCGAACTGAAAACGCACTCGATACATTGGTGAGACGGTTTGTGCGATTGAGTTCGGTCTGCGGCTTTGTGTGTTTTGTGCGCACTAAACAACCTTCGTTGTAGGTGAGGTTAGGAACGTGTACCTTGGCTGCTTTAATAATCTCTGTCACTTGGTTGTAGCCGCGCTCGCGGTAGCGTTTGTTGGAAAGTGGTACTGGGATAATAAGGTCACACGGGTGGTGCTCGGTGTAGGTAGCGAGGGCTGCTCCTAACGCCTTGCGTGCCGTATGATGGTGGTGAAATTTTGCGACATGAATTGCTGCACGCACAGCAGGGTCGTAGTAGGGAAGGAGGGTTATCACCCCATGCCGTACACGAACATGGAGTTCGGTAAAATGTGCTACCGGTGTTGCCTCAAGGAGTGCTTCGTCTGGTGATGGCGGGAATATAAAGCGGAGTACCTGTTTATAAGTCAACCACATATATACGTAGTATACGGTACGCTGGGTGCTACAATAGATGCACAAAGCGTATGGCATTTGGTCTTAAAAATATTTTTAAAACTCTGGCACCAGCCAATGTAATCTTACCGCGACACGTCGTCGGTATCGATTTCGGAGCCTCATCAGTTAAGGTGGTTGAGCTTGAGCAGCGCGAGACACTCCTTGCCCTGAAGACCTACGGTGAATTGCAGCTTGGGCCATACGGACAAAAGCCGTTAGGGAGCGTGGTGCAACTCACGCTCCAGCAGCGCGTTGAGGCACTCGTCGATGTGATGCGTGAAGCAAACGTGTCGGGAGAAGCTGGTGTACTTGCACTGCCGCTCTCATCGAGTTTTGTTACGGTATTTGGAATAACTGCCAAAGCCGATGAAGACTTGAGTCCGCGAGTAAAAGTGGAGGCACGTAAGTACGTGCCGGTACCACTGACTGAAGTGTCACTCGATTGGACTGAGCTCCCACCCCTTAGTGACACCGATGCGCCAGGAGTGCGTGAGGTTATGGTGGCAGCAGTGCAAAACGAGTCATATGCTGACATGAATTCACTCATGTCAGCCGTCAAGCTCACCTCGCAACCAACCGAAGTGGAGATATTCAGTGTTTTGCGGGCACTCACGAAGACTGACGATACCTCATTTGCGGTTATCGATCTTGGTGCACAGACGAGCAAGATTTACATTGCCCATGAAGGTATGGTGCGTAAAATTCACCGCGTGTTCGCTGGTGGGGCACAGGTGACTGACCGTATCGCCCAGGCGATGTCACTCGGAGCTGAGGATGCCGAGAACGTGAAGCGAAACTACACTGTAGGCGATGCGTCTGCGGCGGCAATTACCCAAGCGATGCAGGGTACCTACGAACGCGCACTTCAAGAATTTCGCCGCGTGCTTTTGCAGTATGAAGCGCGAGCCGGTGCTCCCGTCGGCCGTGTTGTACTTACTGGTGGTGTTGCTGCGTTTCCCGATATGCCAAGTATTGTGAGTTACCACCTCGATCGACCGGTGACACGAGCGAACGCCTTTAACAAGGTGGCGTACCCAGCATTCATGGAAGATACTCTCACTGAAATTGCACCGACCTTTACCGTTGCGCTCGGCGCTGCACTGCGGCCGTACGCAAATTAATCAGGGCTGTCCACAGCACAACAGGGCAGGGACTTTTGCAACACGGTATACTTTCGTTATGGATAGTTCTCAAAGCTCATCGTTCATTCCTAAAGCACCAGTGCGTGGTGCGGTAACGAAGCGTCGTGTACGTAAGGTGTACGTCTTTACGTACCTCATCTACATTGTCTTTATTTGCTCACTCCTTGCTGCTGCTGGATTCTGGTTCGTGCACTACAGCGCCGATGCTAAGTTGGCAGAAGCTCAGCGGGCACTTACTGAAGCGCAGAGTAAGTTTAATGACAGCGACGTCGCAGCCGTCATGGAGCTCAATGAGCGTATGGAAGAGGCTAACGCATTGTTTAAGGGTCACGTGTCGCTCGTACGAGCGCTTGAAGCCGTTGAGTCAGTAACCGTTGCCTCAGTCTCGATGACTGGTTTGAAGTACGTAAAAGCAGAGAGTGCTAAGCTCTCGTTCTCACTCGTTGCCCGAACCGATGACTTTAATAGTGCTCGCTACCAGCGTGAGGTACTTGCATCAAACCCTGTCTTGGCAGGCTCAGTACTCACTAGTATTAACTACGGTGTGAGTGAAGCAGCTACAGAAGGGCAGTCAGCCGCGCAGGCAGTCGTGTCTTTTAATATTGAAAAGGTGCTTGAGCCTGGCTCCATTGAGCCACAAATGACTGCTGCACCGGTGACTGAGATTGTGCCAGTTCCGCTACCAGATTCAGCAGCCTCGGCTTCTAGTGCGACCGAGACTGATGTGATTGAGACACCAGCTGAAGATGTGTCAGGTGAACTTGATATCGAATAATGACTTTGTATGAATTATAGTTCCATTTCACAATTTGCGCTCCTCATAATTTCTTTCGCAATTTTCTTTACCTACACGCAACCAACTATTGGCGACATTAAGTCAGTGCAGGACGAAACCTTTGCCTACACCGATGCAGTAAGTAAGGCAAACGAGTTCAATACAAAATTGAACCAGCTCCAGTCACAGATGAATTCGTTCCGTAGTTCAGACATTGAAGCGCTGGAGATCTACCTCCCCGACGAAGTGGATAGCCTAACAGTAATGGCTGATATCGAAACTATCGCTCGCCAAAATAATGTGCAGATCCTTTCGATGGCGAAGGTGCAATCGGATGAAGCGAGTGGGGATGTACAGTTCGAAGATCAGCTAATAGAGCAACCTAAAGTTGCGACGCACGATTTCAGTGTTACCAGTACCGGGTCATACGAAGATATGAAGCGCATGCTTCGTAACTTTGAGCAAAACAAGTACCTTCTCGAGGTCGTATCGTTCCAGTTTGGAGCCATTACCGATACAGCAGCTGCGACAGTCTCAAGTGCTGATACGGAAGAGAATAGCTACGTCATGACATTGCGGACGTACTCGTACGCACCTGAGGTCGCTACCCCTGTTGAGTCACTAGAAGAGTAATCCAGTATTTATGTCATCACGTGTTCAAAACCTATTGATGCTCCTCGGAATTGTGCTTATTGTTGTGCTTGGGTACTACCTCTACACGCAGAGTAACGCCACCGAGCTCCAGGTGGGTACTGAGCGACAGCAAGTTGCGCTCGAGTCTGCAGTTATCCTACGCAACCTCAATAAAATCAAAACCGTCAATCTAGAAGGGGAAATCTTTTCTAATCCTCGCTTCACTAACTTGGTCGACTTTACTGAGCCTATCAATCCGCAATCGGTTGGGCGATCCAATCCGTTTACGGTCAACTAGCCATGGATTGGCTTCAGCGTCTCACTACGAGCGGATTGATCACGGCTGATCAGCTCGCTGCAGTTACTAACGCGGTTTCATCAGGGCAGTCATACGAAGCCTCGCTCCTCGCGGCAGGGGTCCCACCTGACACCGTGCGCCAGACGCTCGCGGAGTTTTTTGCTGTGCCACCACATATCGTGACTGAAACAGACACGATTACTGAGGACGTACTCGCGTTTCTTCCAGAAGATTCTGCTCGTTACTACCGCGCGATACCGCTGCGAAAAGAAGATGGTGTACTCATCGTTGCGACGAGTAATCCAGAAAATCTTGAGCTCCACCAGGCGCTCAACTTCATCAGTACGAAGCACAACTTGCCGCACAAGTTTGTTTACATGCTCGATCAGGATATTGATCGCGTGCTCGCAATCTATGAGTCACTGAGCGGGGAAGTCGATGCGGCCCTCGGTTCGCTTGAGACCGAGCTTGATAAGGAGATTGCTGATAGACAGGACGAAGCGAAGCAGACGAGTAAAGAGCAGGCTGAGCACCTTAAAGAAGATGCGCCGGTTACTAAGATTGTGGCAACTATTCTCCGGTACGCTGTTGATGGTAAAGCATCTGATATTCACGTTGAACCAACTGGTACTAAGGTGATTGTGCGGTTTCGTGTAGACGGTTTGCTGCAGAAAAGTCTTGAACTGCCACAAAACGTCCAGTCAGCGGTGATTGCCCGTATTAAAATTCTTTCCTCGATGCGCTTGGACGAAAAGCGCAAGCCGCAAGACGGACGTTTCTCGGCTACGTTTGATGGGCGACGTATCGACTTTCGTGTATCGATTTTGCCAACCAACCATGGTGAGAAGGCTGTAATGCGTATTCTCGACACCGAGAAGGGGGTGCGCACGCTTGAGGAAACCGGTATCTCACCGCACCACATGGAAATGATTCGTCGCGTGGTGAAAGAGCCCTACGGCATCATCCTTATTTCGGGTCCAACTGGTTCCGGTAAGTCTACGACGCTCTACGGTATGCTCGCCGAGATTGATCGCTTGACCAAGAACGTACTCTCACTTGAAGATCCGGTTGAGTACGATATTGAGCACGTCAGTCAGTCGCAGGTGCGACCAGAAATTGGCTATACCTTCGCAGCTGGTCTTCGGAGTGCGTTGCGTCAAGACCCAGACATTATCATGGTGGGAGAAATCCGTGATAAAGAGACCGCGCAGCTTGCGATTCAGGCCGCTCTTACGGGTCACTTGGTGCTCTCAACCATCCACACCAACAACGCAATTGGGGTGATTCCACGACTCATCGACATGGGTGTTGATCCGTATTTGATTGCCCCTACCTTGAAACTCGCTATGGCACAGCGCTTGGCGCGACGTCTCTGTCCGGGTACCGGGGAACCACTACCGGTTGAAGGAGCGGTTAAGATGATGATAGATTCTGAATTTTCAACGCTCCCTGAACGGTACCACAACCGTATCGTACAAAGTGAAACGATGATGCGCCCATTGCCATCTCCAGGTTGTACCTCAGGTACTAAGGGGCGCGTGGCGGTTATGGAAGTGCTCGAAATCAATGAGGCAATTCAGGAACTTATTTTGAAAGGTGGATCAGAAGAGCAGATTTACAACGTTGCCCGCAGCCATGGCTTCATGACTATGAAAGAGGATGCGATTAACAAAGCATTGACCCACCTTATTCCGTACGAAGAGGTGAGTGCCTTTGGAACCAACATCGGTGAAGAGGTCTACGCAGGTGATGCCACAGAAGTAGCTGCAGAGGCAGTAAGTACGGAAGCTACTGAACCAGTAGCTGATCAACCTGTCGATAACCAAACACCAAACGATTTTGGTACCGTATAATGAAACTATGAAGATACTTCTTGTTGATGATGACGCATTTTTGCGTGATATGTACGCTACCAAGTTTTCTCAATCGGGTGACACCGTTGAGGTGGCGGAAGACGGCGCAACTGCTCTTTCCAAAATACGAGCTGGGGAATTCGACGTTATCCTGATGGATATGGTCATGCCTAGCATGACTGGTCTTGAGCTGTTGGCTAAAATCAACGAAGAAAAAATTAAGCGTACGTCAAAGTGCATTATTCTTTCAAATCAGAGCGAGTCAACCGATCTTGAGGCTGCGAAGTCACTGGGCGTTGACGGGTACATTGTAAAAGCAGAACTCATCCCGAGCGAAGTGGTAGACCAAGTGCATACAATCGTTCAGTAGCAAGCATTAACTTTAACTATTATGGCAACAGTCGACTATAAAAAGGAACTCCGTGATTTGATGGATATCGTCATTTCTGAAACTGGATCAGACCTCCATTTTTCAGTAGGGTCCCATCCAATCATCCGAGTAACGGGCTCACTCATTCCGCTCGTTCGCTTGCCTATATTGACTGATCAAGACGTAGAGGGTTTTGCTCGGGTCCTGATGACGAAGGTGCGCTACGAAGAATTTTTGACTGCGTTCGAGATGGACTTCTCGTACGGTCACGCTGACGGGGTTCGTTTCCGCGGTAACGCGTTTTACCAAAATGGTTCGATGGCGATTGCGCTCCGGTTGATTCCCAACCAAATTCGCACCATGAGTGACCTTGGCCTACCACCAATTCTCGAGAGTTTTGCGCAGCGTACACAAGGGTTTTTCCTCTGTGTGGGTCCGGTAGGGCAGGGTAAGTCAACGACGCTCGCCAGTATTGTTGAGTACATTAACCAAAACCGCGCTGAACACATTGTGACCATTGAAGACCCAATTGAGTATATTTACGAACCAAAGAAGTCACTCATCGACCAGCGTGAAATTGGTGTCGACTCAATGAGCTTTGAGCGCGCGCTCAATTCCGCCTTCCGCCAAGACGTTGACGTTATCTTGGTTGGAGAAATGCGTAACTCAGCCACTATCAGTACTGCGGTAACAGCGGCAGAAACCGGCCACTTGGTACTCTCAACCCTCCACACAAATAACGCCGCTCAAACTATTGATCGTATTATCGACTCGTTTCCAGCTGGTCAGCAAGACCAGATTCGCGTCCAGCTTTCGTCATCACTCGCAGGTATTTTCTCACAACGCTTAATCCCAAAAATTTCCGGTGGCCTTGTCCCAGCGTACGAACTCCTCATTAACAACAACGCAGTCGCGAACCTTATTCGTGAACGGCGGACGCATGAAATTCAAACGCTGATTGAGACAGGTCTCGAGCACGGCATGATTGACATGAACCGAAGTCTGGCTGAGCTTGTGAAGCGGGGTGAAATTACTGTAGAGAACGCGTTTGCGTACTCAATTAATCCAAAAGGCCTCGAACGCCTTATGTAAGCTATGCTTTTTTCTTATCGAGCAATTGATCAGCGCAACGCCCCACGAGAGGGGACAGTGGAGGCGGCTAATATAGACGCGGCTATTCTCACCGTACAAAAGCAGGGGTACACGGTGATTTCAATGGACCCGATTGAGAAAAAAGGCTCTATTCTTGAAATTGAGTTTGACTGGTTTGGGCGCATTACCAACAAGGAGGTGGTTATCCTCTCGCGCCAGATTGCGACTCTCTTTGAGGCGCAGGTATCGGCGCTCCGTGTCTTTCGCTTGCTCGCATCTGAGGCTGAGAATAAGCAGCTTGCAGGTATCCTCAATCGCGTTGCCGACGAGCTCCAGGCAGGTAGCTCTATTTCGCGAGCACTCAGTGGACATCCAGACGTATTCTCCTCTTTTTATGTCAACATGGTTCGCTCGGGTGAAGAGACCGGTTCACTCGATAAGTCGTTCATGTACCTGGCGGATTACCTAGATCGCCAGTACCAGGTAATCACGAAGGCACGTAATGCCATGATGTACCCAGCCTTCGTGATTGGTACCTTCTTCCTCGTGATGGGGCTCATGCTCACTTTGGTGATTCCGCGTATTGCGCAGATTCTTACCGACTCGGGTCAAGAGCTGCCAATTTACACCAAGGTTGTTATCGGCCTCTCATCATTTGTTTCAAACTACATCGGTCTTATCTTGGTGCTCATGGGTGTTGGTGGCGTATTTCTCTATCGATTTAAGCAGACAGCGGTGGGGCAGCGGGCACTCGATGAGCTCAAGATATCGATTCCGTACCTCGGCGACCTCTACCGGAAGCTGTTCCTTACGCGCATATGCGACAACCTTTCCACTATGCTTACGAGTGGCATCTCCATGGTGCAGGCGCTCGAAGTTACTGCCGACGTAGTAGATAACGCAGTGTACAAAGAAATCATGGAGTACACGCTCGCCGAAGTAAAAGGTGGCCGTTCGTTTGCTGATACCATTGGTGAATACCCAGAGATTCCTGGGGTGCTGGCTCAGATGGCGAAGGTGGGGGAGGAAACCGGTAACCTCGGCTCTATTTTGACTACACTCTCAGTTTTCTACCGGCGAGAAGTTGATAACGCCGTTGATACGCTCATTGGGCTCATTGAGCCGATTATGATTGTGGCGCTCGGTCTCGGTGTCGGTGTACTCTTGGCTTCAGTGTTGATGCCAATCTACAACCTCACGAGTGCTATTTAGACGGATGGGCAGAAAATGGGCAGGAACTTGTTTCCTGCCCATTTTTTGTCCACAGTAGACAAATTATTAATTATCGGAGGCCGTATAATAAAGTAATCCACACAACGTGGACAAGGAATTGCTTTAAGCCATTCAGCTGGTGACTGAAAGTAGTTCATTACTTAACTATAAATACACAACACATATTATGACGATTAATTTTAAACGAGGTTTTACGCTCATTGAGCTCCTCGTCGTGATCGCAATCATCGGTATCTTGGCATCGGTGGTACTTGCGTCACTCAATACTGCTCGCGCAAAGGGTGCTGACGCATCAATCAAGTCGAGTATCAATAACATGCGTGCCCAGGCTGAGTTGTTCTATGACAACCAGACGCCAGATTCATACACTGGTATGTGCTCTGACGCAACTATTGCTGAAGCAGTTGCAAACGTTGATTCAAACAACAGTTCAGGAACTGTTCGCTGCAACACCAACGGTACTGCGTACCTCATCGCTTCACAGTTGGTATCAAACACAGGGCAGTACTACTGTGTTGACAGTACTGGAGCATCAACAGACGTGACGGGAACTATCGTTGGTGCAACTACGTACGTTTGTCCGTAAGCACTGAGCGGTATGTGTAGACAAAAAAGCGACTCTGTCGCTTTTTTGTTGTCCACACAGATTGTATAAGTTATGTGTCTCCACGCTATAATACAAGTATCCACACATCATGGAGACGAACACATTTGCAGTCATGTGGCTGGTGACTGAAAGTACCAAATTAAAACTATAAATATTACATTATGACGATTAATTTTAAACGAGGTTTTACGCTCATTGAGCTCCTCGTCGTGATCGCAATCATCGGTATCTTGGCATCGGTGGTATTGGCGAGTTTGAATACTGCTCGAGATAAGGGGGCTGATGCTGCTATTAAGTCGAGTGTCAATAATGTTCGTGCTCAGGCAGCAATTTACTATGATGATAACTCCAACTATGACGGTTTTTGCGCGACGTTAACTGATGCAGAAGCTGCGGTTGATAATGCTGGTGGTGCCGGTAGTTGGGCATGCAACACAGATGCAGTGACTGACTCAACGACGTACGCAGTTTCAGGACAGCTCAGTGACCCAACTGAGTACCACTGCGTTGATTCTTCAGGGTATGGTGACACAGGTGCACTCGTGGCAACTGCGGGCGTCTGCTCATAAGGAAGCTCTCATCCAATAGTGATACACAAAAAACTCCCACGTGGGAGTTTTTTGGTATCTGGTACTAGCTTTCAAAAGCTTAGTTACCGTGGTTCTGCTGCGATGTACTAGCCGCCTGTACCCACTAATTTCTAAAGATTACGCAGCAGTGGGGTACAATAAGCCATATCCTATGGAACTTATTTCACTTCTACCACTGTGGTACCAGTACGTGCTTGTGACAGCGTTGGGGCTCGTTATCGGCAGTTTCCTCAATGTGTACATTTACCGCTTTCATACCGGCCGCTCACTCTCTGGTTCGTCGCACTGTCTGTCCTGTGCTCGACCACTGACGTGGTATGAGCTACTACCAGTGTTCTCGTACCTTGCGCTTCGGGGAAGGTGCCGTACCTGCGGCTCGTATATTCCGTTTCGGTACGTACTCGTGGAGCTACTGACAGCGGCTCTGTTTGTGTTGGTGTATGCCATAGTGCAGCCGTCACTCATGCTTCTTCTGTGGTTTATACTTGTGTCACTGCTCGTCGTCATCCTTGTCTACGACCTCTACCACCTCATAATCCCTAATGAGCTAGTGGTAGCGGTCGGTATTGTCTCTGTGGCGATGTTTTTTACCGCGGCACCATTTACTGGTATTCCGGCTGTGCTCATCCTCCATGCTGCCGCTGCGCTCGGCGCCTTTGCGTTCTACGGTGGATTATGGCTTGTGTCAGGTGGGCGGTGGATAGGGCTCGGGGACGCGAAGTTGGCGGTACCACTCGCGTTTCTTTTGGGACCATGGGCAACTTTTTCGTTTATCGTGCTTTCGTTCTGGATTGGTGCTGGACTATCAGTGCTGCTCCTTCTGCTCCAGCGCCTCCTTAAAAGGGGACAACATCGCTTATCAAAGTTCGGGGTTACCATTACAATGAAGAGCGAAGTACCGTTCGCTCCGTTTCTCATTGTGGCCTTTCTTGCGGTGGCGCTGTATCACGTTGACGTCTTGGTACTCTTCGATCACCTGTACGCCTAAATTATGATATTTGCTTTTGTTCAGGGCATGAAAACAAAAAACCACACCCGCGGTTTTTCGTTGATTGAACTGATGGTTACCGCGGCAATTGTTATTTTGGTAACCGGCGTATCGCTTGCTCGCTACGGCTCGTTTAATAACTCAGTGCTCTTGAATTCGCAGGCCTATGAACTAGCACTCGATATCCGTCAAACGCAGCTCTACGGCGTGAGTGTGACGAGTCAAACCGGTGACTTCGATGAGCCATTTGGTATTTACTTCGACACATCAACCAATACCTACGTGCTGTTTCAAGACGATGGCGATTATACCTACGAGTCGGGTGAGCAAGTGGGTGAGGGCTACACCATTGATCCTCGGTTTGAGATTACGAGTATTGGGACAAGTTGCGGTAGCGCCGCAACAGTAAGCAGCATATCAATAGTGTTTGAGCGCCCTGACTTCGATGCCATCATGCGGGTACCTGGTTGCGGTAATGTTGCGACAGTCAATGTGCAAATTGCTGCTGTAGCCGATGCAGTAGAATCCCGCACCATTACCATTAATGCGAGTGGTCTTATCTCGGTACAATAATGTATATGCATCGTGCACGTGTCAGATCTGTCCCTTCAGCATACCGTGGGTTCTCACTCATTGAAGTTTTAGTGTCGCTCTCTATCTTTGCGGTGGTTGTTACTATGGCAGTTGGTACACTGCTCGTACTGATTGATGCCAATAGCAAAGCGCAAAACACCCAGCAGAGCATTAACAACGTGGCTTTTGCGCTTGATGCCATGGTGCGTGACATACGCACAGGGTACTACTACTACTGTAGTAATAATCTACCCAACACAGGCGGTACTATGTTTAGCTCAAACAATCCTTCAGATCTTCGCCGCGACTGCGTATCGGGTGCAACTGGGTTGGTCTTTACCGAAACAGGCGGTAGTTTGACTGGGGTAGATGGTGGGCGTATTGGATTTCGTCACAATGTGGTAGGAGGCAGAGGGCAGATTGAACGTCGACTCGGGAATGGGAGCTGGCAGGCAGTAACGGCGCCAGAAGTCGATATTGAAACCTTCGAGTTTATCGTCAATGGAACTAACGTCGGTGCAAATGATGTGTCGCCGCTCGTGACCATCTTCATTGAAGGCCAGGCTGGTACGTATGCGAATGTGAATTCAAGTTTCGAGCTACAGACCACGGTAACCCAGCAATCACTTGACTTGTAATATGTATACCGAAAACACAAAAGGATATTCATTGGTCGAAGTGCTTGTTGCTGTCGCTATTTTACTGTTGGCACTCATTGGGCCAATGACTATTGCAGCCAAGAGTTTGCAGAGTAGTTACTATGCCCGCGAACAGGTGACAGCACTTTTCTTGGCGCAAGAGGGTATTGAGCTGGTCGTTGCCATGCGTAACGACTCTCTCATATCTGCCGTCAAGGGTGATCTCGATGATGGGTGGGATTGGACCGACGACGTTGATAACGATTGTTTTTCAAGCAGTGGCTGTAACATAGCGCTCAATAATAGTGGTAATACAAGTGTGCTCAATCAGGTCGACATTGAAGACTGTAGTAATCCTGAGCGTTGTGTCCTTAATTACGATGCAGGTAACGGTCGAGCACGGTACACCCTTTCAAATGGAGAACCAACAAAGTACACGCGCGTCATTACGCTTGAAAATATTTCGGGGGGTGATGGGGTACTGATTACCTCTACGGTGAGCTGGGAAGCGACGTTGTTTGCTGGAAATAACCTGCCGGTCGTATTAACGAGTGCAGTGTACCGAATCTATGAATAAACAATCTCAACAATCAGGCGGCTTTGCCTTACTTCTAGCACTCATTGTTTCGAGTGTGGCGCTTTCGATTGGTCTTTCGCTCCTTGATATCACGGTGAAGCAGCTGACGCTTGGTGCAACCGCACGTGAGTCCGAAGTCGCCTTCCAGGTGGCAGCAACCGCTATGAACTGCTTACAGTTTGCCCGTAATACCGACCTGACTCGTTCGCAAACAAATGGGTCTAATTTCACTATTGAATGTGTCGATTTGCAATTTACCTTTAGAGATACCAACAATTCAAACAGTATTGTCTACTACACCAATGCAGCAGGTAATGATTTTGATGTTGATGGGCGCAACCGCTGCGTGCAGTACGATATGTACGTTCTCTTGGCCACTGCTGGCGATGTGAGTACAACCAATCAGCACGGTGACACAATAACTTGTGATGGTGATTTGGGCGCAAACGTATGTACGTACGCCTACGCCCGTGGCCACAATCGAAGCTGTAGCGATTTAAGCGCTGGTAATAGCTTCATTGTACAGCGCGAGCTAACTGCAGAATTTTAAGCCAAAATACGGTATGATGGGCCGTATCTACTATGGCCACACAGAATCATAAAAAGCGTATTGCTGAGCTCGGGAAGCTGATTGCCTACCATCGTGAGCGGTATCATCGGGACGATGCTCCGGAAATTAGTGATGAAGCGTATGACTCACTCGTAGAGGAGTGGCTAAGGCTGTCGGGTAAAACCGCTGAGGAGTCTGACGGTGTAGTTGGGGGGCAGGTGAATGAGGCTTTTTCTAAGGTGACACATGCAGTCAGGCAGTGGTCATTTGGCAACGTGTTTACAGTAGAGGAACTAGCTGACTGGGAAGATCGTCTGTACCGATTTTTAGGCACAACGCCAGACGAAACAAAGCTCACCTACATGGCTGAGCATAAGATTGATGGACTGAAGGTTATTCTCACCTACGTAAACGGAGTCTTGGTACAGGCCGCCACCCGGGGAAATGGTGAAGTCGGTGAGGATGTCTCACATACGGTACGCACCATCGCCGATGTGCCACATACGCTTAAGGAAAAAATTGACCTCATCTGTGTCGGAGAAGTGTGGCTGAGTGCGGAAGAATTTACGCGAATCAATACTGAACGGACGGCGGCAGCCGAGCCGCTCTTTGCCAATCCTCGCAATGCCGCCGCAGGGACACTGCGTCAGCTTGATGCTGCAGTTGCTGCCGCGCGCAAGCTCTCGATGTTCGTCTACGATATTGATGCGCTCGATACCAAGGCAACTAAACGTTCGGTACCTACCTCTCAGCAAGAAGAACTGGCGCTGTTAGCGAAGCTTGGGTTTAGGGTGAATCGTGACTCAACCTACTGCGCTTCACTTGCCGAGGTGGCTACTTTTTATGAACAGTGGAAGGGTCACCGACATGATTTGCCCTACGGCGTCGATGGGTTGGTAGTTAAGGTGAATGATGTGCAACTGCAAAAAGCCCTCGGCTACACAGCGAAGGCGCCACGGTTTGGAATTGCATTTAAGTTTCCGGCACAGCAGGCGACTACTGTTGTAGAAGACATTCAGCTCCAGGTGGGCCGAACAGGTGTAGTGACGCCAGTGGCGCACCTACGGCCAGTTTTGATTGATGGTTCAACGGTCTCGCGTGCTACCTTGCATAACGAGGATCAGATCGCACGGCTTGATGTACGAATTGGGGACACCGTCATTTTGCAAAAAGCTGGTGATATTATTCCTGAAATCGTGTCAGTGCTTATGGAACTGCGACCAAAAGGAGCCAAGTCCTATCGGTTTCCCGAGACTGTTGCGGGCTGTGGTGGAGACGGTAGTATCGAACGCGTCCCAGGTGAAGCAGCCTATCGCTGCGTGGTTCTCGACTCCAAACACTTACTGCAACAGCGACTTTACTACTTTGTATCAAAAGGGGCGATGAATATCGATGGTGTCGGTCCTCGGATTATTGATGTGCTCTTAGAGCACGGCCTTATTGCGAATGCTGCCGATCTCTATACGCTCACGGTTGGTGACCTTAAAGATTTACCAGGCTTTAAAGAGAAGGCTGCACAAAATGTCATCGACGCAATTGCTGCCGCGCGTACTGTCCCGCTCTACCGGCTGCTGGTGTCGCTCGGTATTGAGCAGGTAGGGGAGGAGACTGCGCGCGTTATTGCCGAGTACTTCGGAACGCTCGCGGCAATACGCAGTGCTACGGAGTCTGACTTAGCGGCTGTGTACGGGGTTGGTGAGGTTGTCGCTCGGTCACTCTATACGTGGCTCCATACAAAGCAGAACGAAGTGCAACTCAATGCGCTCCTCGCGCACGTGACGGTAACTGAAGCTGTTACGCAAACTAGCGGTGCGCTCATCGGTAAGACGGTTGTTTTTACCGGAACGCTCCCAAACCTTGGGCGCGACGAAGCAAAAGACTTGGCGCGAAAGCAAGGGGCCAAAGTGGCAAGTTCTGTCTCTAAGAAAACTGACTACGTCGTTGTAGGAGAGGATGCTGGAAGTAAAGCTTCGGAAGCAGCCGCACTTGGTGTGCCGCAGCTCAGCGAAGCTGATTTCCTTGCACTTATTTCGTAAGCGAGCGCTCTGTGCTAGTATACGCCGTATGGAAAAAGCTGATATTTTACACCTTGGCCGTCTCGCCCGTATTAAAATTACTGATGAAGAAGTGGCTGGGTTACAGCGTGATATTACCGCTGTTTTAGACTACGTGAGTGTAGTGAATGAAATTGCTACCGATGGTGCTGTGAAGGTGCCAGGGGCGGTGCATAACGTATTTCGGGCCGATGTGGTGACTACTGCTGCGGGTGCGTACACCGAAGCGCTGCTGAGTGGAGCGCCACAAACAGAGCGAGACATGTTGGTAGTTAAAAAAATTCTCAGCAATGACTAATATGACAGCACATGAACTCCGTGCCGCATACCTCAAGGGAACAACCACCCCTACTGAAGTTATTGCAGAAGCACTTAAGACTATCGCCGAAAAAGATGGTGACGTGCACGCATTTTTGCATGTCTATGAAGATGCGCTACAGGAAGCTGAAGCTGCCACCGAAGCCTTTAAAAAAGACGGGGAACGGACACCTCCCTTAACTGGTATACCCGTAGCACTGAAGAATAATATTCTCACAAATGGGCGCATTGTAACCGCTGGTTCAAAGATGCTCGAGCACTATACTGCGACGTACGATGCAACTATCGTGACGCGTCTCAAAGAAGCAGGGGCAATTATTGTGGGGGATACCAATATGGATGAATTCGCGATGGGTTCTTCAACTGAGAACTCTGCGTACGGACCGAGCAAGAACCCAATTGACCTACGTCGAGTACCAGGGGGTTCTTCTGGTGGTTCAGCGGCAGCGGTAGCGATGGGTGCAGTGCCGGTGGCAATTGGAACCGATACCGGCGGATCTATTCGACAGCCAGCCAGTTACTGTGGTCTTGTTGGCTTTAAACCTACCTATGGTGCGGTATCACGCTTTGGTTTGGTGGCTATGGGTTCAAGTCTCGATCAGGCTGGACCGTTGACGAACTCAGTGGCTGACGCAGAGCTTGTGCACGGTATTATGGCGGGAAAGGATCCACTCGACAGCACGTCTATCGATGACACAACGTATCCAGTAGTCCCTCTGAAAGAAACCTACACCATTGGTATTCCACGAGATTTTCTCGGGAGCGGCATTGATGCCGATGTGATGGAGGTCTTTGAAGCACACATAGCGTCACTCAAGGCAGCCGGACATACCATTGTTGACATTGCACTGCCACTGTTTGAAAAAGGTTTGGCAGCCTACTACGTATCGATGCCTGCCGAAGTGTCGTCTAACCTCGCGCGGTTTGATGGTATTCGCTACGGACACACAGCCGCAGGCGCGTCGCTACTTGAAGTGTATGAAAATAGTCGTGGAGAAGGCTTTGGTCCTGAAGTGAAGCGGCGCATTCTGCTTGGCACCTACGTGCTTTCAGCGGGGTACTATGATGCCTACTATGGTAAGGCCGAAGCGGCACGAGCGTTGATGCGGGCAGAATTGGCGGAAGTGTTTACGACTGTTGATTTGGTGCTCACACCAACCGCACCAACGCCGGCATTTAAATTTGGTGAACTCACCGATCCGGTCTCTGTCTACAAGCAAGATATTTTCACGGTACCGGTGAACTTAACGGGCGTTCCGGCGATTTCTTTCCCCGGCGGACGGGTAGAACGTGACGGTGTTTCGCTACCGGTTGGGGTACAATATATAGCACCACACAGTGGTGATGCGCGCCTTTTCGCTTTTGGAAAAGCGGTCTACGATACGACCCTCCGGTAGCTAATTCGCGCGTGGACTATTTGCCATGCAACCAGAAGATAACGATGTTCTCTACAATGAATACGGGGTAGACCTCCTCGGACTTTTGCAGTACCTGCTTGAAGGTGTTTTGGGTATTGGTCTCACGCAGGGAAGTGTCGGCGACTTTT
Organism: uncultured Candidatus Saccharibacteria bacterium; assembly: GCA_964425655.1. Lineage (GTDB taxonomy): Bacteria > Patescibacteriota > Minisyncoccia > Phycocordibacterales > UBA918 > OLB19. The sequence continues at coordinate 16,912 of CAYRMU010000016.1, forward strand.
TGGCGACCGCTTGGGATATTTTTTCACTCATTTCTTTTCTCGTCTCACTCCTTTTTATAATCGGCATTATCTACGCCTACCTACGTATCAGTGAGTACACTGGCCTCATTAGTGAGCGAATCGAATTAGCAGAAATTGCCTGGCGTGAGGCACATGGTCCAAAGACTGATAATGATCGATGGTCAGAAGTGCTTCGTCACGTTGGTTCAGAACGGCCAAATGATTGGAAGCTCGCCATTATCGAAGCCGATATCATGCTGGCAGAAGGACTCAAAGAGCGGGGGTACGCTGGCTTCTCCATTGGTGATCAATTGAAGGGACTGGTGCCGAGTCAGTTTGCGAGTCTGCAAGACGCCTGGGATGCGCACCGTGTCCGTAACCGTATCGCGCATGAAGGGAGTGACTTTGTGTTGACGCAGAGCGCAGCGAGGGAAGCTATCGTGAAGTACGAGCGGTCGCTCCGCGAGCTTGGCGTTATCTAATGTCTGACGTTGCTAAGAAGTAGGTATTGCCTTCGTCGTCAAACCCAAGAAGCTCACTGTCTTCAGTCCATTCGGTCACAATCCAGTAGTGGTCACCATTCTCTGTAGTTACGTACCCTTTGCCAGTGGTACCGCGTGTATTAACACTGCCCTCAACGTACGTCCCGTACTCATCCTCTCCTTCAACGCGGTAGGAGTACGTGTTGCTGGTACCTTGGTCGCGCGGGCGAATGTATTCGTACGTTGCGTAGCGATCAACCGTGCGCTCTCTGGCTTCGTCGTCGCTTTTGCGGACAGTAGCGGGCCGCAGTGCTTCATACGAAGAGTCGTTATTGAATTGCGGTGTTTTGTCTTCTAGAGGTCTGTCGGTAGATGTTTCAGTGTTGCGTACGGTTGCGCTATTATCAGTTCTTTCGTGCGTGCGTGTTGAAGCACTACCTACCCATAAGTTCAGGGTGAGTAGACCTAAAATACCAAAGACGATAAGTTTTCCGGGTTCCATAAGGGCGTAGTATACGGAGGGGATAGAGCTGCGTACACTTGAGGGGAAGG
>CAYRMU010000017.1:0-17646 GCA_964425655.1 uncultured Candidatus Saccharibacteria bacterium
CGTACCAAGCTTTACCTCCTCAGTATAAGTACCGTATGCGTACTTACCGGTGCGGGACTATTTGCCTATCATTACGTTGCAGCCTCACAAGAACGACAGAATGCCCCCATCGTGATGGAGCTCGACCCTAACATCGGCATCAAGCCATACATCGAAGAATTTTTAACCAACAACAATGCTGCTGCGCTGCTGCCAATTATCGCGTGCGAATCTGGATATAAGCATTTTGAAAAAGATGGCAGTGTTCTCAAGAATAAAGAAGGCTCCAGTGCTATTGGCATCGCACAGATACTTGCCTCAAAACACCCTGACCCAAAAGTGCTTGAGCGCTACAATAAACGCAACAATACAGACTTCACCGTTGCAGACTTCGATATTACCACCCTTCAAGGCAACATAGGATACGCCCTCGTGCTGTACCAAGTTCGCGGCACGAGAGACTGGGAGTGTGCTAAATTGTAGCCTCATACAATATATTGATTAGTAAAGACCACGCGTAAGTGTGGTCTTTACTTTAGATGCTCCCTCGGGTGAGGTGAAAAACCGTCACTTCGTCTCACCTCGAAGCGGTGGTTTTTTATTGCACTACCCCTTCTTCCCCTCTCTGCTACAATTACCCTATGACAACCATAAACCCATGGATTAACTTTAATGGCAACGCAGAAGAAGCATTTACCTTTTACCAGTCGGTATTTGGCGGTACGTTCACTGAAATTGTACGTTTTAAGGATTTAGCGAGTGATGAATTCCCTATCCCGGCAGCAGAAGCGGAGAAACTGATGCGTATCTCCTTACCAATCGGCAACAATAACGTACTTATAGGTAACGATGTGCCTTCGTTTATGGGTACTGTAAACGAGAGTGAGAACCGCAGTAAGATTGCGGTAGCTGCAGAGAGCAAGGAGGCGGCTGACACACTATTTGCCGCCCTCAGTATGGGAGGAGCGGTAGAGTTCCCGCTTGGTGATAGCCCTTGGGGCACCTACTTCGGGATGCTCCGCGACAAGTACGGTATTGAATGGGTGGTAGAGTATACTGCTACTCCGTAACCACATACGCTCTCTCACTCCCACCTTTTAGGGTACCTAGTCGAGCACCTGGCTCTACTACCTACGACCACATTACACAACAATCGCAAGGTAAGATTAGGTCGACTGAAACGGCTTCACCAGTATATGCAACCACAAGACAATCAACATACTGAGACCACAGAACGCATCCTTGATGCAGTCGCACTACAAGATACACGCACACACACGCTACGCACGATTCTGATACTGGCCGGAGGAGCTTTGGCGGCAGCGATCGTACTGATGCTCATCTTAATGTCGCTCGCACAAAACAGTCTTCCAGGCGAGACGCTGTACTCATTTAAAACGAACGTCGCTGAAGAGGTTACCGCTCTGACAAAATTCAATACCACAGCGAAAGCAGCCTACGCAACGACGCGTCTTGAACATCGCCTAACCGAGCTTAAAATCCTCGCTGCTGACAACGCTACTTCATCACCAGAGCACCTCAGCACCGTAGCCGGACTCTCAGCTGCGCACGCGAACACAGTCATGGGCGCCGTCGGTAGCAGCGAAGCACTCTCACCTGAGGAAAAAATTACCGCCCTCGCTAACCTTCTCAATATTGCCCGAGCACAAGAAACTCTAACAGATGAGGCAGTTGAGTTTGCCCCAATTAGTGAGGCTATTAATACTCTTGAAGGCAGCGCCGACGACACCCTTCGAGAAGCTGTATTCACATTTGCGAGCACGAGCGATGCAGCTGTTGTCTCTGCATTTGCGCAAGTGCACATTGCAGACATTAGTGAGGCACTCCCAGGCTTAACACAGGGCTCACGAGCCCAGACGCTCACCATTCGCCGCGTGACCGACGCAAACGAAGCAATCATTGATGGTGACATGGCTGACGCCATCATCTACCTTCTCAAAGCCAAAGAAGCAATTGCGGTAGACCGCGTGCTCTATGACACTGAGCGTGGTTTTATTGAAGGGCAGAGCAAGGAAGCTGGTGAAATGCCTGAAGGAAGCTAGGCTATACCAACTACCTGCCACTACGTCAGTGGTGGCGCAAGTAGCGTACATTCTACAGCACAACGCCGCCGACCAAAGGTCGGCGGCGTTGTGCAATTGGGCTGCTCATATGTAGACAATCCCTCACTTCATACGCAAGGGCCAATGAATGTACCGCACGGGCGTACGACTACTTAGGAGAATCTTCCACCATGGGTGACTTTTTTGTTGTATCTGCATGATCCTTTTTAACCTCGTGAGCAGGAGCGTGGACAGGCTGCTTGTGAACATGCTTCTTTTGATCAGGGGTCATTTTAGAGTCTGTCATAGCGAATTTGAATTAATTGCGTGAATAAGCTCTATCGACCACTACCTAGTTGTGCCGCATGGATAGGCAATGCATTACATGCCGCGACCTACACAGTATGCTGATACAGGCTATACTTAGAGGAATGCATGTCACCCGCAAAAAACACCGACAAACAGTTGCGAGTCTCAGTGGCGCAATTGGTATACTCGCATCAATCATTCTAGCGCTAGTACTCGTGAAGTTTGATGCACAAGCGCCCTCACCTACCACGCCCATAGTCACACCAACCAGTACACCGACCTACCTTCGCGGTGAAGAAGTGGTAATTATTGAAACAAGCACAAGCTCTGAGGAACTACTTCCGGTAGAGGCGGTACTCTTTGAGTACGTTATGGTAACCGACAGTTGCGGACCACACTTTGCGGGTGACTGTCTTTTAGTACGCGCGGGACCAGGTAGTGAGTACGACGTCGTCTCACGGGTGCGCAACGGTGTCGTCTTAAAAGTTGGTGGCAAGGTTGAACGTGACGGTGTAGTTTGGTACAAAATTGTGTTCGATGAGTGGCTTCGCTACCCAGAACGGATAACCAGCGACTGGTACATAGCTTCTGAGTACGTCGATGTACTCTATGATGAAGGTGACCGCACCACCTGGGAAGACGATTACGCCACAACCTCAAAAGAGATTGTGGTAGACCGCTCACTGCAAAAACTCTACGCGTACGAGGGCGATGTGCTTTTTATGGAGACAAGTATCTCAACCGGCCTCGCACTCACCCCGACCCCTCGTGGCTCGTTTACAGTATTTAAAAAGACACCGAGCCGGTACATGCAGGGGCCGCTGCCCGGCCTGGCGAGTGACCAGTACTACGACCTACCTGGCGTACCCTGGAACCTCTACTTCACCCACGATGGCGCAGTGATTCATGGCACCTACTGGCACGACAGCTTTGGTCGTCCCTACTCACACGGCTGTGTAAACCTGTCCCCGACAGACGCACGCACGCTCTACACCTGGGCTGACCTAGGAACAACCGTAACGGTGCAAGACTAGTAACACACGATGTAATGATGATTGTGTCAATATGATGCATCGAGGTATACTACCCCCAGTATATGCATCACAGCTTCTCTATCGCTGCCGGGTCACTCTGCTTGGGCGCCGTACTCGCCACCTTTGTCTTTCCCCAATCAATCACGGCACACAATGTAGGTAGTCTCAATACACCCAAAGAGACCGCTACTACGGTACATACTGATACCGTACCAACTGAAGCGCTCGTGAGTGATGCACCAGCAGCCGATGCAGAACCACTTCTCCAGTTAGATGCACCTGCCATAGCTGCTCTACCTGAAACTATGCCTGCTGACACCAGGGAAACAGACCGTGTTCGAATCGTTCCATTCTTTTCTCAGTTTGATGACATTAGCCAGCCATCGTGGCGGAAAGTTGCCTGTGGCGTTGCGAGTCTCGCAATGCTCGTTGAGTACTACAAACCGGGCGTAGCGACCGCAGATACACTGCTTGCGGCAGGGATTGCGGCTGACGCGTACACTGACAATGGCTGGAGTCACGCCGGACTCATTGGCTTAGCAGAAGATTTGAATTTGCGCGGGAGTACCCAGAGTCTCAGCCACCTCAGTGCAGCCGATGCGTTTGATACACTCGCCGACGTTGTGACCGAAGGACCGGTCATGGTTTCAGTCCACTACACCTTTGAACCAACAAACCCGATTCCCCATCTCGTCGTCGTCACCCACATCGCTGACGGCTACGTCCACTACAACGACCCCGCTGAGAAGCGCGGCAATGGTTTTATAAGCGCAGAAAAGTTTAAACGCGCATGGAAGCAGCGATACATTGAAATCCGTCCCGCTACATAGTAGCGGTTTTGTTTCGTGTACTCGCGGTGTGTACTAGGCTGCAGCTGCTTGTCGTTCACCGACAAGGGTACGTAAGTCGGAAACAAGTTCGTTGAGGTCAGTGTAGGCCTTTACGTAGTAGCGATCTGCACCGAGGCTCATAACTTTGTCACGATCAGTCTCTTCACTCTTGTTGGAGAAGACAACAACAGGAATACTTCGCAGGTCATCACGCGACTTAAGCGTGGTCAAAACCTCTTCACCTGTCATACCAGGAAGCATGAGGTCGAGGATAATCACATCTGGCTGGTAGTGCTCAGCAAGCTTGATGGCTTCACTTCCATCTTCAGTAATAAATGGAATGCAACCACTTTGCGTAAGCTTTGCGACAACGAGCTCACGAATCATTTGGTCGTCTTCCACCATAAATACTTTTACACTCCCAAGCTCACGCTTGCTCATGTCGGCCAGCGCTGCGTTTATTGCGGTTGCATTAGTATCAGTCATATTGGTAATTATACGGGAATTGTCACAGTAAAACTAGAGCCTGTTGGTTGATTTGGTGCATAGGTAACCCGACCACCATGGGCTTCAATAATCTTTTTGGTGATATACAAGCCTAAACCAGAGCCATTAGCGTCGACTCGGCGGGCGTTATCGAGGCGTGAAAACTTCTTGAAGAGGCTTTCAGCTTTGGTTGGGTCGACCCCAATACCGGTGTCACTGACTGTGACGACGACTAGTTTATCAACACATTCGGTACGTACACTCACACTACCATTCGCCGGTGTGTACTTCACCGCGTTATCAATCAGGTTTGATAGCACGTCTTTCATGCGACGACGATCAACCGTTATAAGGCAATCTGCGGTGTTGAGCGATGTAGTGAGTGTGATATTTTTCTTCTGCACGAGCTCGCTGAGGTCATGCAAAATCTCATGCAGAAGTTCTTCAACACTGAAGGTTGTTTTATCGAGCTTCAGGTTACCGTAATCGAGGGCATCGATGATGAGTAAGTCCTCAATCATTTCAAACATCACGTCGATACCTCGACGTGCCTGTGTCAGCACTTGCTGGTGCTCGGGAGCGAGCGTGGCGTAGAGCGAGTCGTAGAGCATCTGGTTTGCAAAGCGGACACCCGTCAGTGGTGTACGGAGCTGGTGGGCAGCAATCGAGACGAACTCTGATTTCTCACGGTCCACTTCTTTGAGCGCGTCGTAGGCACGACGAAGATCCATATCGCGACGCAGTAACAGCTTCGAGGTGTTTTCAAGCTCGGTAATCGTGTAGCGCAACTGGTTATTTTCAGTTTTGATTTTTTCAATATCTTCTGGCATACACGGGGAGTTGTCTATCCAAGCAACAAAATAACAATAGTCTCGTTGTGGTTTACATTATTACACATTTTGAGATTATAGTTACCTTCGTTGATTGGAGCTTGCTCAGCGTAGGTATAGAAACCTGCGAGTGGGACACTCAAGCCAATTACTTCTTGAATAGCGTCAATTTCAAGCTTTGCCTGCTCGCGCGTAGCGTAGAGCTCGTCGCGAACGTGGCAACTGAAGATAATTGCTGCCTTCGGTGCCGTACCAAGCTCGGCGAGTGCCTGTTGTGCTGAGTGACGCGCCGCCTCAACCGCGTCTTCCTTTGATCCAATCATGAGCTGTACTGACGCACCCTCAAGCACCTCTCCGCCACACGTAATAGAGCCGTTTGCGTCAACGAAAAACGGTGCCCGGAGGAGCATCTCACCAGACGTATTATCTTTTACCCCGAGTGGGTACGAGAGCGCTAGCTGTGACAGTGTAACGCCTTTGAGATTATCGGTTGCTTCTTTACCGATAAATTCTTCATACAGTTCTGCCGCTGGCTTACCATCAATTTCATACACAACCGTACCTTCTGCACGAGTTACAATCTTAGGTCCACTAATAGGGTTCCAGCCGTGCCGGACTCCAACCGAGTGTTGCAACGCCCCCGAAAAAGCCACCGCTGAGACAGATGATGACTGTACGGTATCGTTAGTGTACTGAAAGGTTTGCTTGTACTTTCCGTCGTCAGCTGAAGAGCCCCCAACCATTGGAACCGTAGGGAGCTTAGTTTGGAACCCGCGAAGGATAGCACTTGGATTAAGGGTTAACCCATCACCAACCATGAGCGCGAGAACCGGGGTAGTATTAAGGGCTTTTTCCAGTGCCTCAGCGAGTGCTGCCCCTTTTGCTTCAGCATCGACGTTAGCTTCAGCCACTGATGCAGCACCAACCTCTACGGTGCCATCAAAGGCAAGGAGCATCACGACAATCGATGGACTGAGACTTGGTCCGCGGTTTGAAATTTCACCAGCGGTTGAACCACCAATAATCTGTACACTATCACCGAGAACACTGTGGGCCGTTTTAACGACATCATTTTGGTTATAAGTGGAAGAAGCAAATACGAGCGCAACTGATGCTGGTGATCCCTGCAACGCATGCAGTGCTTCTTGCACGGCAAGCTCAGTTGCTACTGTTGCTTCAGCACCTGCGGCGACTCCTACTCCAGAACGTACCATAGACTATATTTACATTATGCGTGACGAATATGACTCTAGTATACCCTACTTTACCCAGCAGTATTATGGGGCTCGTGTGTACGGTACATACTCCGCCGCACAAGCAGCCAAGCAGTTCTATAGGCAACGAAGGTGGTGAGAAACAGTGCGGAAACCGATTGGTGAGCCGTTTATTCTCGATTATACGTTCTTTGCACGTAATGCATTGGTGGATTTCATGAAAATCATCAAACGACATCATTTGTTGCCGAAAGAAATTTTTCTCTAGCACCGAAATACTACAATAGCGTCACCAAAATGACGCTTATTTTTTAGCACTAGTACGCACTACTTCCTGCCACATACCCGGTCGTCCAGCAGAGTTGGAGCGAGTAGCCGCCACTGGGGCGACTGATGTGGAGTACGTCACCAGTAATGAAGAGATTTCGGAATAGCTTAGACTGCATCGTCTTCGTATCTACCTCTTTTAAATCAAGACCGCCGTCAGACACAATCGCCCAATCGTTCCCCTTCGTCCCCGTGACCGTCGCGGGGAGTGCTCGGAGAAGTGCGGTGAGGAGTAACCTATCTTCACGCGTCACACTATGGACTTTGGTTTCAGCTAGATACACCGGCAAGAGTGACGAGACGGCTGAAGCCATACCGGGTGGAACCAGGTACTTCATCACGTTCTTCAGAGCCTTATTTTGGTGTGCCGTAAATACTGCCGCGAATCTGTCTTTTAAAACCGCATCGTCGATGCCGGGGAACAAATCAAGCGTGACAGACACATCACCTGAAGCAAGTAATGCTTGTACATCCTTTGCGGCATTGAGAACGGCCGGTCCTGAGAGCCCAAAGTGGGTAAAGAGCAGCTTACCAGTCCGTGAAAACGGTGTAGCACTACTCGTTTCGGCCAGTGGTCTAAACGTCATTTTTACGTGCGAAAGCGATGTCCCTGCCAAAGCGTGCACCCATGCGTCACGGACCAAGAGCGGCACTAGAGACGGGTTTGGTCGATGCACTGTATGTCCGAGACTGGTAAGCCACGTCAATCCATCGCCGGTTGAGCCTGTTTCTCCGTGCGAGAGACCGCCAGTAGCGAGTATGTACGATGTAGCTCGAAACGTACCCCGACGTGTCTCTACCGCAGTCACCGTACCTGAAGCCGCCACCACCGCCGTCACCTCGCAGTCGGTTATGACGGTCACGTTGTGCTGCGCCAAGCGCGCTTCAAAAAAAGCCACCACGTCTGACGCTTTCTCACTCAGTGGAAAGGCTCGCTTCCCTGCCTGTACGGTAAGCGGCAAGCCCCGCGTCTCAAAAAAATCCCACGTTGCCTGCATCCCGAACTGCGCAAATGGTGAGTATAAAAATTTAGCCGCTTCACCATAGTGTGCGAGGAGCGCCCGTGTGTCTGGCTCAGCGTTTAAGATATTGCAACGACTGCCCCCAGTGATAGCGAGCTTCACTCCGAGTTCATGGTTTTTCTCGAGGAGTACCACTGTTTTACCTTGCTCAGCTGCCACAACCGCAGCCATGAGCCCAGAGGCACCTCCACCAATCACAATCACGTCATAGTCACCATTGTGCGTCATACTTGGCTGCATACTAGCACACGCAGCATGGCTACGGAACACACTACGGCTTAGAAAAATGCACGGTCACGTAAAAGGTATTACCGTCGCGCGCTACACCAACCCCTTCGTGGGTAAACGTAGGAGAGAGTACGTTATCACGGTGACCATCACTCTTGAGCCACGCTGCTACGAAGTATTCGACGAGCTCATCAACAGTTGGTTCGTAGGATGATTGCCACTCTGCCAAGTTCTCTCCCCAGGCTTGCGCCTCGTAGCCTGCCAATTTAAAACGACAGGTCATCGCACACCCTGAAGGATCGGTATGCGAAAGGACACCACTTTCGAGTAAATTCTCACTGTAGCCTTTGGCATTGCGCGCCAGCGTGGCATCGTACACTAGAGGTGAAAGCCCAACCGCTCGTCGCTCGTCATTAGTGGCCGCGTGAATAGCGCTCGCAACCCGGCTAAGAAAATCTCCGGTTGAAGTTCGTCTCGTCACCTCTTTAGGCACTGGTGCAGGAGCTACCGCGACTGGTGTTGTTTCAGGTACCGGAGCTACTGGAGATGGTTGCACCGCTACTTCGCGCTGCACCGGAGTAGGTGTTGTGTTTTCTGGCACTTCTTCGGTAGATGTATCTACAGGCACAACCGCGGTATTAGTATCTACTGCAGTCGCGACCGACGCCACGTTGGCTGGTATGGCACCTATAATCGGACCAGTGCGCTCAATCGTCGGCACAGCCTCTTGAGCCAACTCAACCGAAGAAACCTCACCAGCCCACGACATACAGAGTACAACCAGAAGAAAGGCCGCACTCATTATTGCTGCAAGACGATGGGTTTCAAACATACTGACCATTGTATGCGTCATTCACGCTCATGCAAAGGACCGGTGTCCACGCTCGCCGGTACGTCAAAATATCCCTACCCACCACAACTATCAACCAGTCTACGTAACAACAGAACACATAAATGAAATTAATCAATAGATGTACACTTCCTGGACGTACTGTTCGTGTAAAGTACGCCACTTTTCATACCCCCACCGGTTACCATAAATTCTCTAGCAGAAGCTGCATACTCTATGCAATAATAGCAGTACGTATGGCCATTGCCGCTCCACAGACAAAAAAAGGACGCCGTTTCTCTTGGCTCAAAATACTCGTTACCCTCTTCCTCATTAAAGCCGCCGTCCTGACTGCCGGACTCGTTTTTTTACTTTCTACCAAAGAGGCAGTTTTTACTGAGGTTTCGGAAACTATTGAACTTAATGACACAAAAGAAACCGCCCCTACCCCATTCCCCCTCAGCGTCAACCCAGCCACCAAGACGATTACCGAAGACCCTACCGTAAACTCCTTCCTCGACACCTACCTCGCCTATGAAGCTGTTCGACCTGTCCGAACAAGCTGGTGGCACCAGCTTACACGAAGCCTTTCTACACAAGGCTGGTACCAAAGCCTAGCTTCACCGCTAACACGTATTTTAGTGATTTGGCCTGGCGATAGAAAAGAGGAGGTTGTCGCTGCCTTTGCATCAATTCTTGGCTGGGACAAGGACGAACGTGCGCGTTTTGCTGAACTCATCACGAGCGGTACTCCAACCCTTCCGGACGGCACATTTTTCCCTGGTCGCTATGTTACCGATAAAGATGCCAGCCCTGAGATGGTTGCACTCCTCCTACAAGAACGATTTACCACAGAGGTGCAGTCGCGCTACCCTGCCGAGATTGAAGCAATTATTCCACTCACTGACACACTCATTGTTGCATCACTCCTCGAACGTGAGGCTTATGAATTTTCGCAAATGCGTGAAATCTCTGGCGTAATCTGGAATCGCCTCTTTGCCGGTATGCCGCTCCAGCTCGATGCCACCCTACAGTACGCAAAAGGCAGTAAAACCAGCCAAGCAAAATGGTGGCCAGTGGTACGACCAGACGATAAGTACATCGATTCACCGTATAACACGTACCAAAACGAAGGACTTCCACCAGCACCAATTGCCAATCCTTCAGCTGCAGCCATTCTCGCAGCGCTCAACCCAACCAGTACTGACTGCCTCTTTTACTTCCATGATGACGACGGGAGTATGTACTGCTCTGCTACCTACGAAGCACACGTTTCTAAGTTGCGTAGCATGTACGGACAAGGACGGTAGTCAAAAAGGCCAGAAGCAAAGCTTCTGGCCTTTTTAGTTGTACGCGGCAGTGCTACTCACAGAGCACAATCTCTTCAACCGGCACTGAAAGTTTTTCTGCAAACCAGGCACGTGCCTCGGCTCGTCCACCAAGTCCGTCGATAAGCTTCTTTTCAAGCGCAGTCGCTCCAGGGAACGATGCTCCGTCAGCGAGGGCAACCACGTCTTCACGCGGCAGTCCCCGTCGCTCTGCTATCACGTCAATGAAGTGTTCATGCATGACGCCTAAGTCGCGTAAAATTCGTGCTCGTTCTGTTTCGGTGAGCGGCTTATCTGGATTGCCGTAGTCCTTAAGTGGAGCGGTTGAAAGCGACTCATACGCGAGCCCTTGCGACTCATTTTGCTCAGCGTACGAAAGGTAGGACATGGTAATACCGATGCTCCCAACATCAGAAAATGGCGATGCCACAATGCGCTCTGCCCCAAGAGCAGCGAGGTACCCACCTGACGTACCGTAGTCATTAATCAAGGCCAGGGTGTAGAGATACGTATCAGCGTCACGAATAGCCTCCATAATTGCTGCTGACGCCGCTGGAGCGCCACCTGGGGAATCAATATCAATCATCGCTCCCACAATCCCTGGCTCTGCCGAAGCCTTATCAAGGATGGCACGTACGTCCGCTGGGGTCGTCAAACGTCCACCTTCACCATCGTCGTACCCTGTAATCGTTCCATGCACTGGCACCACAGCAATATTGCAATACCCGTCACTAATCTTGGTCGATGCGTTATAGCCTGACCACTCATCGTTCCAACTACCCCAGATCTGCAGCCCTCCCCAAAAAGCTCCGAGCGCAAGTACGGTGAGAAGGAACGCACCAACAGTGTACGTAATGTATTTTCTTATCATACTGCCACTATATCACAGTGGTAGCACGGCATTTTGTAGCCCGTTGTATGGATGTGTGACTACACCCCCTCATCTAGAATCGCCGCATCATCAGCGGCAATAAAGACTATCCCTGCAACGAAGTCACTGTAGTCAGTCGCAATCAATGACTGCGGATCATCGTACTGACCTGCGATTACATACATATGCGTGCCCTGCGCCACCACAAAGGTATGATTCGGGAATAATCCGTCAGTTACATAGCGCAGTGCATTCGCTCCTGCAACTACTGTCTCTTCAGTCTCCCCCTGCAGTAACTCAATATTTGATTCCGTAGCGTACGCTTCTACCCACTGCGCTGGACCCAAGGCACCCTCGTTTTCATACACGCGCACCTGGTAGTTTTGTGGTCCTTCACGACCTTCGGGTGCAGCGACAAAAGCTGCGTACTCGGCAGTATTAGTGAAGACTGCACTGTAAAGCATCTCGAGTGCGTCATCATTCGCTGTCAAAGTATTTTCTTCGAGTACATAGCCATTGGGTCCTTTCTTGTACGTAAACGCAAAGCCAAACTCTGTCTTCTCTTCCGTGCGACTCGCGTTGAGGTAGTGACCCGCTTCAGCACACGGCACTATTTCTCCAGCTTCGTTCACGAGACCACGTACCTCAATGCGATCTCCAGGCGCGAGCTGGTAAGCATCAGCTACGTCTGCCGCGGCAGCGCACTGTGACAGACCCATCGATGGTACCGAAACCACCCGTGACTCATTGGTCCCCGAGACACTCATCGTGATGAGCGACGGGCCGTCGACCATGACTTGCTCAAAATTAACCTCTGTAATTGCCCCAACGAGAGTCAAGGTTACAGGTGGTGGCGGTGGTGGTGGCGGTGGCGGTACTACAGGTGGTGGTGGCAAAAGGAAATACACGAGCCCCATGCTTACCAACACTACTCCACCCACAATCACTCCAATAGTTGCTTTATTCATAGCTGGTATACCAAATTACCCCTCTAGTATAGCATTTTGAGACCGTAGGTGCGACGACCAAACGAGCTCTAGGAAGCAGCTCGAACGTGTCGAATGACGAAACGAACAACCTGGAGGAGATACAAGATGATGAAGAGCATGATAATGGCGTCAGCCACTGGCTCCATGTAGGTCTCCACAACAGCAAAGTCATCAAGCACAAAGTACCCAAGGAGAAGGAGCATCGTATTCCAAAGGAGCGTCCCACAGAGTGAGAGTACTAAAAAGAGCTTCACCGGCATCCGAATCGAACCAGCCGGAATCGAAATAATCGATCGCACCCCAGGAATTAGTCGTCCAAAAAATACGGCCATGCGTTCAAACCGAGTGAACGTACGTACAGCCATTTGAAAATCCTTGAGCTCAATCGCCACAAAGACGCCGAACCGCCGAAAAAAATTCTCGAGCGACGTGGTTGGCACCAGCCACCCAATCAAAAACCACAAGCTAGTCCCCAAGAGTGAGCCGGCCGTTGCCACAGCGAGCGCAACCACTAAATTAAGATCACCTTGCGCTGACGCATACCCAATAAACGGCAAAATAACTTCGGACGGAATCGGCGGAAACACATTTTCGAGCACCATTAAAAAGAACACGGCAACGTAACCGTATTCTGTAATAAAGGAAAAAATTGCTTCTGCCATAAGGTACCCTGAGTATACCGTGCTCGATAGAAGTTGTCAGGGTAAAACTCGACACACCCTAATCATCGCTGGTTGGTGCACCAACTGGCCCTTCATCGTGAGCGGCGCGGCGCACACCAGCTTCTTCTGCCGCTGGTGCAGCTGGCCGTTTACTAATGTGCGGAATGCGTGGAATAAAGACTGAAGCAATGGCAGCAATAATCGCTATCTGGTAAAACCCAAACCCAATCGCCATACCAATGGCTCCCGCAAACCAAATACTCGCAGCTGTGGTCAGGTTACGCACCGTCGCCCCATCCTTCAAAATAAGTCCCGCCCCAAGAAACCCAATACCGGACACAATCTGTGCCGCGATACGCGATTTTGAGGCCGGGTCAACCGTCATCGACATAAAAGTAAAGAGCATCGCGCCACAAATCACAAACGCGTGCGTGCTTATTCCAGCATCCTTCCCGCGGGACTCGCGCTCAGCGCCAATCATGTACCCGAGTGCAATAGCTATGCACAAATCAATGAAAAACGTGACCGTAACCGGATCAATGTGAATTAGTGTTGTCATATCAGCTATGTTCATCGCACTGTGATACCACGAAATTGTGAGCAGTGCAAAAAACGACCGCTCTGTTGAGCGGTCGTTTTAAGTACCCCACTCTTAGCGCAAATGACTTTCCAAGAACGCGAGTGTCTTTCCCCATGCATCTTCAGTTTCTTCGGGGGCAAAATTTGGGTTTGAAGGGTTAGCAAACGCATGCCCAACCCCTTCGTACATGTGTACCGCAATCGGTACACCGAGATCTTTGACTGCTGCCTCAAACGTCGTCACACTATCGACAGGAACGACCTGGTCCTGATCACCAAAGATACCTAAGACCGGCGCCTGAAGTTTGGCTAACTGGGACGTATCAGTAGTCAGGCGGCCATAGTAGATGACCGTTGCATCGAGCGCTTCACCTGAGGTTGAAAGTGCGAGCGATTCAGCGCCACCAAAGCACCACCCAAGTGAGGCAAGCTTCGTTGCTCCTTCTGCGCGAAGGAAGTCAGCCGCCGCTCGCATATTTGCTACCCCTACCGCTTTGTCGTACTGGCTGCTATAGGCACGAGCTTCTTCTTGTGTCTCCATCACTGTCCCTTTATAGAGATCAACCGCAAGTACGTGGTACCCTTCGGCCGCCAGTTCGCGGGCCGCTTGTTTTATCTCTTCGCGTAAACCTCGATTTTCATGAATCATGACGACACCTGGGTATACACCTGGCGCTTCAGGTCGCGCGTAGAAACCCTTTGACTCGGGAAAGTACGCAACATCCTCACCCGTCACCGCTACCTCACTTACTTCTGCAGTTTCTTCGACTACATCGGCAGTTTCAGGTACCGTTACAGGAGCTGGCGCATCCGCCCGCTGGACACCGACAATAATCATGATAGCTACGACGAGCACCAACAAACCAACAACCACACGTTTATTATTTTGCATACGTACCTACAGTATCAGGCCAAAGTCCACCCTCGTAAAGTCGACAATACACACAGCAGCTGCGTCCACACAAAAAACCAGGAACACTGTTCCTGGTTTTTTGTAGAGCGCACAATGAATTGCTACTTCTTCTTTGCTGGTGCTTTCTTAGCTGCCTTTTTCACAGCTGGAGCTGCTACTTTCTTTGCTGCAACCTTCTTTACAACCGCTTTCTTTGCCGCTTTCGCTGGCGCCTTCTTCGCGACCGCTTTCGGCGCGATTGGTGTCACTGATGCAGCTACCTTCTTTGGCGCAGCGTTCTTTGGTTCAGCAGCCACAACCATCACGACCGCATCAGCCGCTGGTGCTGGCTCTGGTGAGAGGAGGTGTAGCACCCGATTAAGCTTTGATTCAAGAGATGCAATCTGTCGCTTAAGCTCTGCCTGATCACTATCACGTGAAGGCGTGAAAATTTCTTTTCGTGCTGCTGGCGCCTCGTTGCGCGCTGCATGACGCTCACGGCCGCCACCACGCTGTTCATCAGAGTGCTTGCGACCAAAACAGTCACTGCAGAATACCGGCTTATCACCTGATGGACGGAATGGCACTTTGCATTCCTTACCACACTTTCCGCAAATGGCTGAAAAAAGCTCTGGCGCTTTATCACTGTTGCGATCGCGGCCTGGCTTATTAAACCCGCCGCCGCCAAACTTTTTGCCGGCATCTGCGCCGCGTGGTCCACCAAAGCCGCCACTTCCTGCCTTCTTAAACCCACCACCACCGCCAAACTTCTTTCCTCCAAAACCACCTCGTCCTTCATTAAAGTTTTTCATTGCGAAAACTATATCATATTTTTTATTTTTGGCAAGTTTCTCCACCTTCACTCGTGTCAGGGCGTCGCCATGACCCGCTCGCCTCGATACGCACCTACTCTAGAAAGACAACAGGAACCTCAAGTGCATCATCGTTCTCAGGCATACCTGATGGGTTATCGCGCTTCAGAATAATCGCTCCGCGATTGCTATAGGCATCCGGGTCTGGCGTAAAAGAAACGGTGGCAGTAAACGGTACGAACTCAGTCGTCATCCAATCGCCATCAGCTGTCGCAATACCTTCTCCAATAATTAAACCGTCCCAGTTTACAACAGTAACCGGAAACGACGCTTCAAAAAACCATGGTCCCCTCGCTTTTCCGGTTATGGTTACCGGTGAAGCAATCTGCGCATACGGGAGTGGTGCAGAGAGCACAATAGTGTCCGCCTTACTCGCAATGTGATCGGCAATATCATCAGGAAGTACTGGCACCGCAGGTGTTTCGGCAGTTGTTGTTCCCACGTGAGCCACAGGAGCCTCAGGTGCATCCGCTTGTTCATGGAGCACAACATACAGCGCCACAAATATCACCGCCGCCACGACTGCAAAATATAGTACGTGTTTCATATCCATATATGATACGCCCCTCTAACCACTCTGCAAGTAGGACGCACTGTGGCTTTATTTTTTTATAATTTTCCGGCACAATGCCCTGATGAAATACCTACAGCAACACCAAGCAATCCTCGCCTGTATTGCAGGCATCGTCATCGCCTACACGGCTGGTATATACCTTACAGCTGGTGACGGCCACTTCCCTAGCCACGAGGCAACCGACGAGTACCACATTCATGCTGATACGCTCATTGTGATTAATGGAGAAATCGTTGACCTCTCCAGCCCTCAGTTTATGTCGAGCATTAATCAAATCCTCCACCCAGATGCGCACTACCATGATGCAAATGACGACATACTGCACCTCCATGCGGAAGGTATTAGTCTTGCTGAGTTTTACCGGTCCCTTGGCGTTACGCTCACCGATACGTGCATCAGTACTCCAGACGGCACCTCATACTGCAGTGACGACACCAATCAACTCTTGCTCTACAGCAATGGCACCCAAATCACAGCAATAGCTGAGTATGTCCCTAATGATACTGACCGACTCCTCGTGTACTACGGTCCACCGGACGCCGAAGCAATAGCAAGTTTTAATACGCAAATCACCGATGCGGCGTGCATCTACTCAGGTACGTGCCCGCTACGTGGTACACCACCACCGGAGAGTTGTGGCCTAACCTGTGAAATCTAAATACCGCAGGTAATTGCCCCACTGTGGTAGTTTCTTGCTATACTAAAGCTATGGAAACAACTACTTGGTATGCCACTCTGCTCAAACCAACCTGGGCTCCACCGTCGTGGCTCTTCGGACCAGTCTGGAGTGTCCTCTATATCCTTATCGCCATCTCATTTGGCTACGTATTTATGCAGGTCTGGCGCGGACAGCTCCCCCTTCTCATCGCGCTCCCCTTTGCCCTCAATCTCCTTTTCAACTTCGCGTTTACCCCGCTACAGTTCGGCCTCCAAAGTAACCTGCTCGCCGCCATCGATATCCTTCTCGTCTTGGTGACACTCGTCTGGGCCCTCGTAGTCATCTTCCCTTTTGCACCCTGGGTAACCTACCTCAACCTCCCCTACCTCGCCTGGGTGAGTTTTGCCACCATCCTCCAGCTCACCATCACGTACCTCAACTGGTAGACAACAAAGATACTCCCTGTATACCTCTTGGTACATTATCAATACCCGCACACATATGAGCACAGCAAAAATCCTCACTGTAGAAGATGATGCCGACTTGCGAGAAGCTATTGCCACAGCTCTCACGGCTGCCGGATTCAATGTGATAACGGCCGACAATGGTATCGATGGCGTCGCCCACGCTCTCTCGGAACACCCCGATGTAATTTTAATGGACATCATGCTACCTGGCCTTAATGGCCACCAAGCTGTGGCAAAAATCCGCCAAGACATCTGGGGTCAGCACGCCAAAATTATTTTCCTCACCTCACAAACCGAAGCTGAAAATGTCGTCTATGCAGTGCAAAGCGGTAGCGACGCGTACATTATTAAGCCCCACACCACGCTCGCAGAGATTGTGCAGAAAGTGCGGGAGGTACTGGTGCGCTAGCGAGACCTCGTGGGCTGGATGATAAAGTTTTTCTATCACGAGGAATCTGCTATAATGTCGGCCACATTACCGGGCTCATAGTATAACGGTAATACGTATCCATGGCATGGATAAAGTCGGGGTTCGATTCCCCGTGAGTCCACAATCGGCCGGCCGCAAAGCGAAAGCTTTGCGGCCGTTGCCGTTGTGCGACT
>CAYRMU010000018.1:0-7451 GCA_964425655.1 uncultured Candidatus Saccharibacteria bacterium
TATACCTCTGTGGTCCCTGGTTCGAGTCCAGGCACACGGACAGTATGTATTTCCGAGCGAGTCGAAACTGTATCGAAGATATACCTCTGTGGTCCCTGGTGAGGAAGCGAATACTTGGAGCTTCCGCAAGACCTTGCCTAGTATTTCTTGAGGTGACGAAAAGAAATACTGACAAGGTGTACAGAATCTGTAAGATTCGAGTCCAGGAGGGCGGACAACAGTACAAAAGAAAGACACTACTTAAGTAGTGTCTTTCTTTTGTAGAAAGCAAACTGCTTTGCTTTCGTGCTGTTGTCCGAGGCGTAAACGATGTGACCTCGGTCACAAGTGCGCCGGGCTCGCGAGTACTTATGAGTGAAGCGAATTAGTAACTCGTGAGGACATTGATACACACATATAAAATAACCCCGGAAAACCGGGGCTATTTTTATACCCGCCTGCTATACTACGTACAATGCGTACGCGTATACAACATCCAGTACTTCTTAGTGCAGCCGCTCTCCTCTTGGTGATTGTGGCCGTTATCGTGTACCAAAAAATTACCGCCGAGCCTACCTGGACTACAACAACCGTTGAACGTGGTTCTGTGAGCGAGATTGCTGGTATCTCTGGCTTTGTCGAGGCTGAAGATGCTGCCGAACTCTCCTTCCCTGCAACCGGCCTCGTCACCGATGTGTTCGTCAAAAAAGGTGACGTTGTAACGGCTGGTCAGCTCCTGGCGACCCTCGGTTCAGCACAACTTGTAGCGGAGCGAGCTGCTGCCGCTGCAACCCTGAGTGATGCCTTGGCTGGTCGAGCAGAGCTCCAGGCTGGCCCAACGAGTGAAGCGCGAGCGGTTACCGAGTCCACCGTCGCTGCTGCTGAAGCAGCGCTCGCAGAAACTATCGCAACGGAGGCAGAAAAAGTACACAATGCACGAGCCGCTCTCCTCTCGAACGACCTCGGTGCCCTTTCAGTTGATTCAGAAGAAGAGGCTCCGGCTCCTGCAGTTACAGGGAGTTACACGTGCCGTCAAGAAGGGGTCTACACCGTGAACATCTACCGCTCTGGTGCAGACTCAGGCTATTCGTATACACATACTGGCCTCGAAAACGGGACGGGGCCGGCCAGCACCGAACAACCGGGTGCGCTCGGTACATGTGGCCTCTACCTGCAGTTTACCGACGGTGCAAACTACAGCGATAGTGAGTGGATTATTGCGGTACCCAATACCCGAAGCAGCACGTACACCACGTACAAAAACGCGTACGAGCTCGCACTACGTCAAGAAGAGCAAAATGTAGCAGCCGCTGAAAACACCCTCGCTATCGCCAAAAACCAAGCGACGGCTGACAATGCTGCACCGCGGGTTGAGTCACTCATCAAAGCTAATGCCTCGGTGCAAGCAGCCCAGTCACGCATTGCAGCCATTGATGCCAAAATAGCAGACGCTTCGATTGCTGCGCCGTTTTCGGGAACAATTACCGATGTTTCAATTGTCGCTGGTGAAACTGCCAACCTAACACCCGTCATCACAATCTTAGGTGAAACTGCATTTAGCCTCACAGCACGAGTCCCAGAAATTGATATCACCAAAATAGTTGCCGGCCAAAAGGCTGCCGTGCGTTTCGATGCTCGCACAAGCGAAACCTACCCAGGCGAAGTCACCTTTGTATCACCACTCCCTACCACGATTGACGGTGTTGCGTACTTTGACGCCACCATTGAACTCGAAGAAACACCAACGTGGCTCCGCGCGGGACTTAATGCCGATGTCGATATCACCCTACGCACTGAAACTGACGTGCTTCGCATACCCGAACGCTACCTCACACGAACCCCAAATGGAGTCACGGTCTTGAAGCTTACCGGTCGTGAGACTGCCCCTGTTGAAGTTACTGTCGACTTTATAGGTAACGATGGCTACGCTGTGATTACCGGACTAACCGCAGGCGACACTATCGTCGCTCCCGAAAACTAGTATGCGCGCTTTCAGGGTTGGCTTGCTCTTAGGAATCCGCCAGATTCAACGAGCGAGTATCTGGACTACTTCACTCATCATCTTCGTGATGACACTCACGTTCCTTAACCTGATTGCAGTGTCAGGGATACTCGTTGGCCTCATTGAGGGGGCGGAGGTAGCTGTCCGCCAGAGCTCACTCGGCGACATTGCCGTCTCCCCTTTAGATAGCGAAGACCGTATCCTCGACACCATCGCCTTCACGAAACGTCTTGATACGTATCCCGAAGTTGCAACGTACTCAGTTCGCTACACCGGAGGAGCGGTTATTGAAGCAAACTACAAAGAACGGCGCGACCTCAAAGGCGAGCGCGATACCGCGACTGTAATCGTCAACGGCATTGATCCAGTACGCGAAGACGCCATGACGAATCTTTCGCAATACGTCATTGAGGGCGAGTACCTCAAGCCAGGAGAAGAAGGCTACATTCTCCTTGGCGTGTACTACCTCGAACGCTACGCAGAAAACTTTGGTGATATTTTTGACACCATTGGGGACGTGAAGCCTGGTGACACCGTACGTGTCACCGTCGGTGAGGTCTCAAAGGAAATGGTCGTTAAAGGCATCATCGAGTCAAAAATCGACGAGATAAACCTCGCTATGTTTATGAACGAACTCGAATTTCGTCGACTCTTCGGCCGCCAGGACCGCAATGCTGACCAAATAGTCATTCGAACAGTCACCCCAGAGGATAACCTCACGGTAGCGACTGCTATGCGCCAGAGCGGCCTCGATAGTTTCGCTAAAGTACAAACCTTTGAAGAAGGGCTCCCGAAGTTTTTAATAGATATCAAAAATACCTTTAATGTACTCGGAACCTTTATTGGTTCAATCGGTATTGTCGTGGCGTCAATTACCATTTTCATCATTATCTTCATTAACGCTGTCTCACGCCGACGACACATTGGTATTCTCAAAGGTATTGGTATCGACCGGCGAGCCATTGAAATGGCGTATGTCATGCAAGCCGCGTTCTACGCGCTCTGTGGCTCAGCTATTGGTACCCTGATCACCTACGGTATGCTGGTCCCCTACTTTGACGCCAATCCTATTCAGTTCCCCTTCAGTGATGGTATTTTGAGTGCTGACCCGTACGACACCCTTATAAAGTTTATTATTTTGTTTATCACAACCCTGATTGCAGGCTTTGTCCCGGCCTGGATTATCGCTCGCCAGAACACACTTAATTCAATCTTAGGTCGTCGTTAGTATATGGATATCATCACCGCAAAAAATATACACCGTTCATTTGGAAAAGAGCCTTTGGTGACCCACGTACTCAAAGGAATTGACGTTAGCATTGTAACTGGTGAGTACGTTGCCATCATGGGTAAATCAGGTGCGGGTAAATCAACGCTCATGTACCAACTCTCCTGCCTTGATGAGCCCACCTCTGGGACAATCACAATTGATGGCGTTGCGACGGAGTCACTCAATGAAGAAGAACGCACCACGTTTCGTCTCACGACACTCGGCTACGTGTTTCAAGACTATGCACTCGTACCTGATCTCTCAGCACGCGAGAACGTCATGATGCCACTCTTAATGCGGGGCATTGAATGGAGTGTGGCTGAACGCACTGCCGACGAAGCGATTGACGCCGTCGGACTTGAAGGAAAGTACCATAATCTCCCAGGCATGCTTTCAGGCGGTGAGCAGCAGCGGGTAGCCATCGCGCGCGCAATTGCTGGTAAACCCAAGATACTCTTTGCTGACGAACCGACCGCTAACCTCGATAGTGTGTCGGGTAAGCAAATCATTGCGCTTTTAGCTGAGCTCCATCAAAGTGGACAAACCATTGTGATGGTTACCCACGAAGAGGAGTACGCCGCCGGCTGCGACCGTATTATCTACATGGAAGATGGCAACATAACAAGGGAGACCTACCCGCACCACGATATAGCGAACCTATAACAAAACAACGAGGCGACACGCCTCGTTGTTTTTTTTAAAATGAAGTGACTACTTCCCGTTCACGGTTACCAGTTGCTGGGCAGCATCGCCATCGGTATCAATCACTAATACTTTGTAGGTACCCGGTCGTGGATACTCGTAGGTCAGACTGTATGCCATAGTAGAGCAGTCAGTCGTTACCGCTTCACTATTTCCATCTCCCCAGAAAATGGTCGCCATCTGCGTTGCTTCACATGTCCGAGGCAGTGCATCGTCAAGCGCAACGACTCCGGTCACTTCAAGTGCCATACCGTCGAGTTCAGCCTCGAGGAGTTTAGTAACATCTGTGCCAGCTCTACCAGCTGCCACGACGCTGCGTTCGTCTCGCCCGGCTCCACCAGAAACGGTAATCGTGTAACTGCCCGGAGCCGCGTAGGCGTGGTAGGTAGCAAAGGTGTGTACGTCCCCACTGCACCCGAGGCCATGGAGTGACTCAGTCGTGCCATCTCCCCAGTTGATAGTCCCCTTCACCATAGGACCGCAGATTTCCATCATCTTACTGTCACGCTCGCGCACAATGGTGCCATTGACCTGGACCAAATTGCCGTTGAGAGCCATTACGAAGGTGGTGTCGGTTGCCTCTCCCTCTTGCAGGGCTGTCAGGTAGGCGGTAAGGTACGCCACTTTGGCTTTAAGCGTTTGGTAGTCCTCTACCTCGGTCTCAGTAACGAGCGTCATTGGCTCAGCTGCCTGTGCCGGCAGCACCGCGAGAACGGCAGCCACACTCATACAGAGCAGCGTGAATGCGAATTTAGTAATAGTGGCAGAACGTACAAACATACAATACATAAAATTAAGTAACGTCTGTATCATACCAAAAAGACCGCCCCCTGGCGAAACAGGGTGGGCGGTCTTTGGTAGTTTCTCTAGGCGAGCGCCTTGGTTGGGTCACCAATCTTTTCTTCCATTGCGTACTGCTTCTTGAACGCATCGTTAATTGGGACACCTGCCTCCTTCAAGAGTGCCTCGTACTCAGGGCGTTCGAGTGTTTCCACTTCGACGAGACGCTTGGAGATGGTGTCGAGCGCACCCCGGTACTTTGTGAGAATTTCACGCGCCTTCTCTTTCCCTCCTTCAATAATCTTCATCACTTCATCATCAATTGCTTTCGCAACTTGTGGACTGAAGCCACGGTCTTCACTAATTCCGCCACCAATCAAGCGTCCACCAGTACCCTCGAGAGCAATTGGTCCAAGCGCACTCATGCCGTACTTGGTCACCATATCACGAGCGATATTGGCCACTACCTGCAGGTCATTACTTGGGCCTGTCGAGAGGTCACCGAAAACCATTTCTTCAGTCACGTACCCACCGAGAGTCATAGCGATATCATCCATAAACTCGTTCTTGGTGTGCATGCGACGATCTTGGTCAGGGAGCTTCAGGGTGTACCCCGCAGCTCGACCCCGAGAAATAATAGAAATTTTCTGAACTGGGTCAGCGTACGGCAAGACTGAAGCGACGAGCGCGTGCCCAACCTCGTGGTACGCAGTTACTTCACGTTCGTACTTTGAGAGCACATGACTCTTACGCTCCGGACCGAGCATAACCTTCTCAATTGAGCGGATGAGGTCAAACTGGCCAACCTGCTTTCGCTTCTCACGCGCTGCCTGAATGGCTGCCTCATTCATGAGTGAGTAGAGATCGGCTCCAGAGAAGCCCGGAGTACGCTGCGCGATAATTTCCAAATTTACATCGTCCTGGAGTGGCTTCTTGCGGGCGTGCACCTTGAGAATAGCCTCGCGGTCGCCACGGTCAGGCAGGTCAATCGTAACGCGGCGATCGAAACGCCCAGGGCGTAAGAGTGCCGGGTCAAGTACATCAGGGCGGTTCGTCGCTGCCATCACAATCACCTTCGCGTTTGGCTCAAAACCGTCCATCTCCACGAGAATTTGGTTGAGGGTCTGTTCGCGCTCATCGTTCCCTCCGCCTATACCTGTCCCACGGACGCGACCGACGGCGTCGATTTCATCCACGAAGATAATCGCTGGCGCAGCCTTCTTCGCCATCGAGAAGAGGTCACGCACCCGTGACGCACCTACACCCACAAACATTTCCACAAACTCAGAACCTGAGATAGAGAAGAACGGCACTCCTGCCTCCCCTGCTACCGCACGCGCTAAGAGCGTCTTTCCTGTACCGGGAGCACCCATCATCATTACCCCTTTCGGGATTTCCGCGCCAATCTCAATAAACTTCTTTGGGTTCTTGAGGAAGTCCACAATTTCTTCAAGCTCCTGTTTAGCCTCTTTCGCACCAGCTACATCTTTGAAGGTAACTTTTTGGTTTTGATCATTCGGATCAATCATGCGCGCCTTACTCGCACCAAAGCTCATAGCCTGCATCCCTGCCCCTTTCACTGAGCGGGTGAAGAACCAAATAATGATACCGAGGAACAACAGTGGGAAAATAAATGGAGCCAAGTTTCCTACCCAGTAGCTAAAGCCGGTTGGGTTCTGGACATCGATTTGAATACTTGAAAGCTGCTCAGTGGTAACACCAAGATTGACGAGTGTCTCAGAGATAGCAGCGTCTGTTTCCTTCTTTGCTTCACCAGAGACCCAGTCTTCGTTGTAGTAGTTAATCTCAAGCTGTGACCCGCGAACGATGATTTCTTTTACCTCACCATTTTGAATCTGCGTAACTACGTTTGAAAGGGTCAGCTCAGTTGGCGGGACCGATGTATCAGCCACGTAGCTATACGCAATTGTAATCACCAGTAAAAGCAGTACGGTCGACAGCACATTATTCCAGAAGTTTCCTGGACCAACGGGCATGTTCTTAGGGGTGCTTAGTTTTGGCATTTTCATACCTTTCTTTTCTTCTTTCGTACTTACCGGGGTCTCCTTGGTTGCAACGTTCGCCTCCTCAGTTGGGGCAGCTGTTTCTGGGGTTTGCGGTTCTTTGTGGGTATCAGTCATAATGTAGGCCATTATACAGAAATGAGTACATTTTGCGAGGATTTTTGCTATAGTGTGCTGAGCCATGTCGGCCTATATTCAAAACAAAAAAGCTACGTTTAACTACGAAATCCTCGAGCGCTTTGAGGCGGGTATTACCCTGGCTGGCCATGAGGTAAAAGCGGTTCGAAACGGGATGGGCAGTCTCCTTGGTGCCTTCGTGATTATTCGCGGTAACGAGGCATTTTTAGTGAAAGCGACCATCACCCCATTTCAGGTAGCTAACACGCCGAAAAACTACGACCCGGAACGTCCTCGGAAGCTCCTCTTGCACCACAAAGAGATTGCAAAGCTTCAAAAAGAGCTCAATACCGCTGGGTTGACCATAGTGCCAATCTCGTTGTATAATAGTAAAAGCAAAATCAAGCTTGAAATTGCGCTCGTACGTGGTAAAAAGAAAGCGGACAAGCGCGAAAGTATCAAAGAACGCGATACGAAGCGAGACATACAACGTACTTTGAAACAACAATTCTAAAACATATTTCGCTGTAGAAAGATGGCCACAAAAAGTCATCATGGGACGCAATGGTGCGAACCA
>CAYRMU010000018.1:7551-16477 GCA_964425655.1 uncultured Candidatus Saccharibacteria bacterium
GGGGATGCTAGGCATCGACGGTTAGATCCTGGTGTGGTTGTGTGCAGTGTCGAAGTTGAATACACCTTCGTTAAAATGTATTTATCCTTACGTGCAAAGAATAGCGTAAAAAGTCCTTACTTTACTGTATCGGACTTCGCATTCGCGACTGCGTAGTTTACCTACCTCGCCGATGACGACATCCCGTACTATGAGTTCTCATAGTAGTACGCGGGTGTAATATCATGAGAATATTAGTTCCAACTCCGCCTGCGTTGGAAACCGAAATTCTGCAGGCTCGAATACGTACTGTTTCGTCACTTCTTTAGGTGCGTATTTCAAATCAAAGATATGACTACACACTGTAGACGCACAATCGCCCACTAACTCGGACGGGAGTTCAAATCTCCCCATCTCCACTCGTAATAATATTAGCGCCAATAGGCGCTTTTATTATTTGAGTGGAGATGGGAGCAAGCAAACTGCTTTGCTTGCGGGAGATTTGAACTAAGCGGAGACATGTTTTTTCTCATTCCTAGAGAAAAAACAGTCGAGCTCGGGGAGAAAGTTCTTAGTAGTTTATGCGTGTAGCGAAATAAAATACTTAGAAACTTGACCCTTCGATTACCCCCATCTCCACACATAGCAACACTTGTAGTATTACAAAACCGCCCTAAGGCGGTTTTGTACGTTTTACCCCTGTGGAAACTTCGATATATCCATAAAGGCTGGTTCAAGGATATACCCTTCAGTGTCTTCCACTTCAAAGGTATACATAAAGTCCCCTGCCATGTCCTCATTAAACTTATTTGCGTACACTCGTCCTCCAGCACTTTTGGCTTTAGCACAAAATTCATCGACCGCTTCTTTAGAATCTAAGCTCAGGGCATAAAAAGCACTGACTGACTCCTTTTGATTCGGAAAGGTTTTATTATCATTAAAGTTACGAGCAAAGTCTTCAGTGAGAAGCATAAAGATAATCTCTTCGCTCCACATCATGGCGCTCGCTACGTCGTTACTAAACATCGTATTTTTGGTGCAGCCAATCGCTTCATAAAAAGCGGTAGCTGTAGCTAAGTCTTTGACAATTAAATTTATGTAGACTGATTTTTTTGCTTGCATAGTGCTACTGTACCACAAATCTGCCCACGCTACTTTGGCACTCCACGATAATCGGTAGTACCTAAATTAGCACTGTACAAGTTTGACAAAAAGTGAATAATACCGTAAAAGTTACCAGTAGCTATTTAGGAGGACAGGGTATGGGTGATGTAGTTCGACTCGTTACCAGCAGCGGTAAAGATCTTGGTATCTTCCCTACTGCTGCCGTAACGGAGCTTGGTGGTAATGTGCAAGTCATTGCAGATGCACTAGCGGCAGATCCCGACGGGGAAATGTTGCGGGACCGAGTCAATGCCAGGTTTGAAACATCGCTACTCCAGATGGAGTTTGCAGCCTTACAAGACAACGAAGATGAATCACCTGATGCGCTGAGGCTTAATGCGCTTCTCGCATCAATTAGTGAAGCACCAGAGGCATACGACTAACCATCAACGGCCGCAGTACCAAAGGTACGGCGGCCGTTTTTTGTATAATTTTGCCAGGGTAGTGCTACCTACACGGCTACTCGAAACTCATTCCGACGTGCTCAACAATTTTTGCCAGACTTAGGTCAGACTTGATGAAGTACGCAGTCTTCGTGCCGCCAACCGCGATGGCGTTGGCGACTGCTGCCATGTCTGACTGGGCAGTGAGAATAGTAACAGGGACATCGGCTAACCAGGGGTCCTCACGAAGTTTCCCGAGGACCTGGTCGCCATTAAGCTTCGGCATATGAATGTCGAGAATTATGTGATCAGGTTTGTCTGAAAGGATGTGCGCTAGTGCCAGCTCACCGTCCGCCACTGAAATAACCCGATACCCACCTAGCGTTTCCAGAGCTGTTACTAAAGCTTCACGGATATCAGTCTCATCTTCAGCCACGAGCACAACTTTCTTTGGTGTATCTGTCATATACCTACCAGTATACACTGAAAACGGATTAGCTTTGGTACGGTAGCGTAACCACAAACTCTGTACCCACCCCCTCGGTCGATGCGAAGGCAATCGTACCGCCAAGGAGCTCAACCGCCTGCTTCACTACGTAGAGCCCGAGACCCGTCCCTTCAGTTGGTGAGGTCTTGGTATTTGAAGCACGATAGAGCTTTGAGAAAAGGTGCGGCTGATCATTGGCGGGAACGCCGATTCCTGTGTCTCGCACGGTAAACGCCACCCCATTTCCGACCACATCTAGGGCCACACCAATCTGCCCACGCTCGGGGGTGTACTTCACTGCGTTCGAGATGAGATTACTCACAATAATATGGAGGAGCGCTTCATCGGTGGCAAGAACGACCTCAGTAGCGGGAATATGTGCCTGGAGCTCAAGGGACTTCCCAGCAATCTGTGCCTCAAAAGATTCAAGTACGTGCGCCATAAAGGTATTGAGTGACACTGGACCAGTCTTTGTTGCGAAGGTGCCCATTTCTAGTTTCGTCGCATCGAGGAAATCGTTGACGAGACCATTCATTTTTTCCGTACTCCGGCGCACCTTATCCACGTACGCGATTTGGTCGGCCGGTGCATTACCGAGCACGTTGGTCAAGAGCTCAAGGTTCCAGAGAATAGCAGAAATCGGGGTACGGAGTTGGTGTGAGGCCAAGCTCACAAACTCCGTCTTCGCGATATCAACGGCTTTCTGTTCAGTTATATCAATCAAGGTAATCAGCCGTTCACGGTTATGCTCATACGGAAAAGCCGACACCAACACCCAGCGACTACCTCCACCCACAAAGAGCTCCGCTTCAACCTCATTCACAAACTGCCCCGCGTAAATGCGCTGCTCTAAGTTGAGCGCGCGCGCAGCATCGACTTCAGCTTCACGAATAAGACTAAAAAGATTATTGGTGATGAGCTGTTCGGTCTGCATACCGCAGAGCCGTAGCGCCGCAGCATTACCGTGCAGAATTCGCCCCGTCGCGTCGGTTCGAAGGTACGCCACAGGACTGTTTTGGTATAAGTCTGAAAAGAGTGTTTCGCTGCCCTTCCCAGAAGCGGTTACCTGATACTTCAAGTTAGCAATTTGACCCGCTTGAAACCAGTTGAAACCCAAAGCAACTACCGCCACGTACACGAGTACGCTAATAATCTTTGTTGAAACGGCCCAGCTGGCCAAGGTAAAGACATACCCGAAGAAGAGAACACTCACGATGAGCAAGAAACCAATCAAAAGGAGGGCGAAAATATAGCTAGCGCTTGAGCCTGACATAGATGTACCACTATCATAGCAAGCAATCTAAGAAATGTAGACAGGTTGACGAACACGTACGATTGCGTAGGATACAACAAGTTCTTTCACACAGAGGAGACAAAACACATGCCCCCGAAGTACTGCACCATTGAGGCACTCATTTTGATGATTGATGAACCGTGGCAGACCCCCTGCTTCCAGATTCTCCACGACCATCGCCTCCGCTTTGACCGGGCGCGTGGCTCCACCCATAACCACCAAACTTGGGACGGTGGGTACATCGATCACATCACCGACGGCATGAACTTCATCATTCGGCTCTATCCGTTCATGGTGAGCTTTGGTCGACCGCTCCCCTTCTCACTCTCCGACGCACTCGTGGTCTTCTATCTTCATGACCTCGAGAAGCCGTGGCGGATTATCGTTGGCAGTGATGGTATCGCTACGAACAAGACTGGCCTTACCACCAAAGCGCAGTTTAAGTCGTTCCGGGACACCATGCTCGCACAGTACGGCATCGAACTCACACCTGCACAGAAAAACGCCTTCACGTACATTGAAGGTGAAGGCAAAGACTACCGGGCTGACAGGCGTGTAATGAACGAGCTTGGTGCCTTCTGCCACGCCGTCGATACCTGGTGCGCCCGCGGTTGGTTTGACTACCCGAAAGCCCAAGGTGACGAATGGACTGGCGCAGGCCGGCTTCGCACCACCACAGACACGGAGGAGTAAATGATGGAAAGCGCTACCGCACCCCACCCCTGTCAGCCTCAGCATACGCCTGACGAAGGGAAGGAAATGACAGACGATGAAACTGGTGAGAATTTTCGCCGGTACTGCTGCAAACACTGCAAGCAGTGGCTCGGCGACCGGGCACCGCTTGCCGCCTACTGACGGGCACACAGTGACCATAAACCCCGCGCAATGCGCGGGGTTTTTCTATCCCCGGCAGATGAAGAAACTTTAAAGCGACCTGCTATACTAGCTGCCATATGGATGATAATTATCGACCAAACGTTACGAGCAAGCGGAGTTCTGCAGGTCTCGGACTATTTGCTGGAGAAGACATTAAAAAAGGCCAACTTATTATTGAGTACACTGGCGAGCGCATTAGTGACGAAGAAGCCAACGAGCGCGGCGGAAAGTACCTTTTTATTGTGACCGACAAAATTGTCATTGATGGAAAAGGCCGCGAGAACACGGCCCGCTATATCAACCACGCCTGCAAACCGAACGCCGAAGCCGAACACGATGAAGAGGATGATCGGATCTACATTCGCGCCAAGAAGAACATCAAAGCTGGTGAAGAAATCACCTACCACTACGGCAAAGATTACTTCAACATGATGATTAAGCCAGCCGGATGTAAGTGCAGCAGTTGTCTTACGAAGGCAGCGTAAACAAAAAAGCACAGCTATGCTAGCTGTGCTTTTTTGTTACCTACACCTTCGCTGCCGCGAAGGCATCGGCCGCCCTGGCCATCTCCCCCATTTCGTCAGTTTTCAGTACCACTACAGGATAGGAACCTTTTGCTTCAATCCGCCCCTCTTTCCCAATGAGCGCTTCGTTCTTCGCGGTATCAAGTACCAGGTTAAAGAGTCCTAAGCGATCAAATATTTTTGCCCGTAAGTCGGGGTTTCGCTGCATAGCGGTCGCGGTCAGGACAATGGCATCAACACCACCCATGAGCACAATGTGCGAGACAATCCATGAGCGTAGCTGGTGAAGGAATGCCTTGAGTGCAAGTGCTGCGTGCTCTTCCCCTGCCGCTGCGTGTTCGAGGAGCATACGTAAATCACTCACCCCTGCCACAGCTTTAAAACCAGCTTCCGTATATACGTGCGCCAATGCATCACTCGGACTCAAACTATGCTCGTGCATAAACGCCAAGAGCGTCCCCGCCTCCACATCGCCACCTCGCCCACCCATGAGCATACCGCTCGCTGGTGTAAAGCCCATTGAAGTTGCAATTGAACGACCTCCTTTTACCGCAGTCACGCTCACGCCACCTCCCACGTGCACCACAATAATGCGCGCTGGTGCCGGACTGACGAAAGAGGCAACACGGCCAACTACCGACGCCACCGAAAGCCCATGGTAGCCAAAGCGACGGAGCGCTGGGATACCCAAACTTTGCAAAGTGGTTTCTGGGTAGGCAGTCTGGTGGAATGCACTGTCAGACACGGCAATAAGCGGCACACCTGGTAGCAACTCCCGGAGCGCATGGATTTCTGCAATCACGATGGGAATATGCACCGGTACCAAATACGCGACCCGAGCGAGCGCTTCAATGTATGCGTCATCTATGGGGCCGTGCGTGGCAAACTGCTCACCTGGTGCAACAACGCGCACCGCTACCTGCGTAATACTTTGCGCATGAGCGATTATTCCTTTCGCTACCAAAAACTCGAGCGCACGCGGCAACGCTGACACGAGATCTGCCTCAGGCCAGGTATCGCAGACAGCTACACCATTAACCTCAGTAACACACGACTGCACACCAGTTGGGGTCCCTTCAACTTGCACCGAAGCCAACGATGCACCATCGCGGTAGAGGGCGTACTTACGTGAAGTGCTCCCGGGATTAACTACGAGCGTGATTGCCATGACCAATTGGTTATTTCTTCGGGATCGTCGCCGTGTTCAATCACAAACGCGCGGTGTGTGGCAATCTTTTCTTCAAAGAGCGCAGCCTTCGCCGCGCAATCCGCTTCTGTAATAATGCCCTGCGCTGCAGCTGCCTTGAGCGCATCCATGACCAGGTGGTACCGGTCGACACGGTTACGCACCATCATGTCAAAGACGGTCGTGGTTGAGCCAGACTCTTCGTAGCCATGCACGGTAAACCGGTCAGCACTCACGTTGTAGTCAAAGAGAATCTGCTTGACGGTCTGCGGGTAGCCATGGAAGTTAATTACCACTGGCTTATCGGGCGTAAAGTAGTAATCGAGGTCGTGCGGTAACACGCTGCAACCAGACGCTCCCATACCAAGTGCTGAGAGTGAGCTGATATTTACAAAGCGTACGCGGAGCTTTGGTACCGCTTCGTGGATGAGGTTAATCGCAGCGAGCGTTTCCTTGGTCATGAAGTCACCCGCTGCACCAAATACAATGTGCGGGTCTTCGTCAGAAGCAAAATCCCAGATAGCGATACCTGAACGAACATCTTCCTCCGCCTGCTTCACTGTGCGCCAAACCGGAAGCGGTCGCTTCTCGCCCACGAGTACATTGATTTCTTTCTTTGACGCGAGCATGCGACGCATAACGACAAGGGCAGTATTGGCGTCTGCCGGGAAGTACACATTGGAGAAGCAGCCTTGCCGCTGCAAGACATCATCGATGAAGCCTGGGTTCTGGTGCGAGAAGCCATTGTGCTCCTGACGCCATCCCGTTGAAGTGAGGATGTAGTTGAGGGAAGCAATATCGCCACGGAAATCTACCTCACGCGCAATATGGAGAAACTTCGCGTACTGATCAACCATGCTACCAATTATCTGAACAAAAGCTTCATATGAAGCAAAGACACCATTGCGACCGGTAAGGACGTAGCCCTGCATCATACCCTGCAGACTGTGCTCAGAGAGCATCTCAACGACGCGCCCATCCCAGGCAAGGTCTTTGTCCCAGTCTTTATGTGGCCACACAAAGCAGCGCGTAGTTGCCTCAAAAATAGCGTGAAGCTTATTGGAGTAGGTTTCATCAGGCGAGAAGAGGCGGAAGTTGCGCGCGTCCTCGTTCGCCCGCACCACGTCACGGAGATACTGCCCAACCAATTCCATACTACTGACTTCTCCGCAGGCAGGATCATCAATCTGGCACGTGGCAGTGTACGCCAAACTATCAACCTCGGGTAAGGCAAGTGGCTTAAAGGCTCGTTCGCCACCCATCGTGTGCGGGTTATCACCCATGCGACGGTCAGGGCGCGGTATCAATGACTCAATATCAGCGTCGAAGCGTTCGCCATCAAACAGCTCTTCGAAGTGGTAGCTTTTAAGCCACGCTTCAACCTGTCTCCGCTCAACCTCATTGGTGCGAGCATTTTCGGCAATGACCTGGTGTGCGTAGTGATTATCTTCAATCCGCTTGGTACCTATGTACTTGATTGATTTCCAACCTTTTGGTGAACGGAGGATAATCATCGGCCAGCGGGGATTCTTCGTGAGTGTCTTCTCCCGCGCGCAGTGCTGCGTAAAGTGAATACTTTTAATCGCAGTATCAACTGCCTCACGCATCGTTTGATGCACATCAGCTTCTGTATACGCATCGACGAAAATTGGCTCATAGCCATACCCTCGAAAAAGCTCGGTTAATTCTTCGTCGCTCATGCGTCCCATCATAGTTGGTCCAGAAATCTTGTAGCCGTTCAAGTGAAGGATTGGCAGCACTGCCCCATTCGTGGCCGGGTCAATAAGTTTTGAAATATGCCACGCGGTCGCAGTAGCCCCTGTCTCCGCTTCGCCATCACCAATGAGGCAGGCCACGATGAGGTTGGGATTATCTAAAATGGCACCGTATGACGTAGCGAGTGAGTAGCCAAGTTCGCCACCTTCAAGAATCACCCCGGGGGCTTCTGGGTTACTGTGACTTGGAAAGCCGTACGGCCAACTAAAGCGCTTCGCCATGTCGGCAATACCTGTTGCAGTGCGCGGGAGCGCTCCGTAGTACTTTGACAGGGTTCCTTCGATAAAAAGATTTGCCTGGATAGCCGGAAAGCCGTGGCCAGGACCTAGGACAAACATCATATTGAGGTCGTGCTCGATGATGGCGCGGTTGAGGTGTGCGTAGGTGAAGTTGATCCCAGGGCAAGTACCCCAATGCCCTAAGAGGCGCGGCTTAATGTGCTCAGGTGCCAACCCCTCTTCTAAAAAATAGTTACCCTGCAGATAAATTTGAATCGCTGAAATGTAGTCAGCGGCACGGATAAATTTTTTAATTGCTTCGTTTGTCATAAAAAGTACCTAACTCAATAAAGAACCACATCTCAGTGCACATCATCCTGCGGAATATCTCTATTGTAGCGCGGAGCTAAAAAAGGTGCGCTCACTTGCGCACAGTAAAGCCAACTACACACCCGCCAATCCTACTCAGTCGGCACAAGGCCGTCATCAGGTAGCGCTTCTGCTTCAGAAGTAGCGTCTTCCGCAACCGCCTCTGTACTCGAGGCTGATGCATCAGTAGAGCTCGCTGTCTCTGGACTGGTAGTTGCGATCGGCGCTGGAGTAGTTTGCGTCTCAGATAGCGAGAGACCACCATCAGGTACGTTATTGGCAGTTGCTTTCTGCGCCTGCTCAAGGCGAGCCTTTTCCTCGGGTGTGGCTGAAGCCATCCGTGACTCAATAATGCCGCGCACATTGATAGCGCCACTATCCATAAAGCCAATCACAGCACTCAGTACAAAGAGTGCAACAAAGATGCCCACACCAACAAAGAGTAATCGGTTGTTGCGCTTTGATTGGGCTGTTGTTTCAGCCACCGGGGTTGGAGCCTTACGTCGTGGGCGCTTTGGCTGAGCTGCAACTTGTTCTTCGCTATCTACGGCTGGAGCCGTACGTGTTCGTGGTGCACGGGTAACAGCTGCCGTTCGCCCAACGGCTTTACGCACTGTTTTCTTCGCTGCTGTTTTACGAACACTTTCTTCAACCATGAAAAAATTACTTT
>CAYRMU010000019.1:0-15971 GCA_964425655.1 uncultured Candidatus Saccharibacteria bacterium
CACCAGAGCGAGAGCTGCGATAAGAGTACGGAACATGTTGTTCAATCCTTTCATTTGCAGTCATCGCTGCAGATCATCGTGACACCGTCCGGAGTCGGACGAGGCGGTGTCGGGACACGCGGCGGCGAAGGCTTTCTCACCTTCTTCGTCGCGTGCTTGTGGAGGTGCCAGACAACGAGCCGAGGCTCGGTGCAGAGGCCACCACAGGTGGCCAATTTCTCGGTCATCGGCACGATGTACATGAGGTTGTCGACCTCGAGCACATAGGCCGGGAACTGGCCCAGGTGCTGCTCCAGCGCGGCCACCACCATCGGGTGGTCACCGCCCGTCGTGTAGCCCTTCAGCCGCTGGGGCGTGAAGAGAACCGGTTCAGCCTTCCCCATGACGGCGATCATCGAGTGCAAATGCGCTTCGGTGAATTCGCCTTCAGCGGAGTGTTCAGCTGCCCGTTGCTCCCAGACCCAGCCGAGATTTTCGTAGCCGCCCGGAAGCGGGCAGTCGATTGGGATGGATTTGGAGCCGATGGAGAGCTTGCCCCCTGCGACATTCATCGCGATGGGCGCCAGGCCAGGGATTCCCCCGAGTTCCAGTACCCGTCCTTTCCAGCACATCGCCTGAAGAGACGAGGCCGGCAGCATCCAGAGGTCAGCTTCCTTCGTGAAGCGGATGACGATGTCGTCACCCACCATACCAATGGATTCGACCTCGGTCGCGAGGGTGACAGTTTCAGTCACGGTCTCGGTCACCGTCTGCGTCTCGACCGTGGTCGAAAGAGTTTCGGGTTCCGGGGTGACGTCTTTGACTTCCTGGGCCAGGGCCGCGTAGGCGACCCCAGCAATCAGGATGGCAGCAAAGCCGCCCGTCAGTTTGTTCATGGTCATGTCGTGTTCCTTTCCTGAATGACCCATATAGGGTCAGTTGTGATGAGCAAACGCCTCTCGTCTGCAGCTGCGGAACCAATCTTTGACGGACGGGTTGCGGAGCTGCAGTGAAGCCACGTAGTGAGAACAATTTCTCAGCACGTGGCTGCCTATTTCAATTCTGAAATAACGAGTATGTGGTGGGGCTACCAGGGCCCGAAGGAGCGTACTTCTTATACCAATATGATAGCAGATAACTTGACTTTTGTCAAGCTTATGGTCATACATTATTGTTGGCTTTTGGTCTCAGGTACTAACCCAAGAATAGTCGAAAAGGCCTTATCTTACAAGACTTTTTTATCAATGAGGACCGCTTCGACAATGAATCGATCATCTTTTGCACCAAAACTATCGCACGTGGCTAAAGTGAGCCGTGCTTCACCAGGGGTTTCTGGCACAAAGACCTCTGAGGCCTTGGCTTCATACACCTTTTCAACCCGGTACACGTACTCGGTATCAGCTGAGGTGAGGCGAATTTTATCCCCCCAGGTAAGGGTTTGGAGACCATTAAAGGCCTGGAAGTTCTTATTGAGCACATTAGGCAGGTAGCTTGAATGGCCCAAAATAAGGATATTTCCATCTTTGGTGAAATCGGCTGAGTCTGGGTGACGCACTACCCCATCAAGGAGTGCCGCATCAAGATCGGCAATATTACGTGATTCTGGGTTTAAAACCGCCACTTCGCGATCAAGCTTATCAATCGTGATACGTACTGGGTAGGCTTCCACCACCGGAGCTTCTGGTTCGGTTTCAGCTACTTCCACCTCACCGATTTCAGCAGTTACCTCCTCAGTGGTTGTTTCTACAGGAGCTTCAGGAATGAAGTCGATAACCACAAGTGCCAAGTAGGTCACCATTACGGTCAAGAAAAACACCACTAAAAATGGAACTTTTCGGAGGCGAAGCTGGCGGTAGAGATCATCAAATGAATGAGGGTCTTGCATAATGGTTAATATAATACACTTTTTTATAAAAAAGTCAATAGTATACCTTGACTTTTACTTAATAATATGATATCTTTTGTGAGTACCAATTGAATCCGGCGTGACCGGGTTTCTCGTTCCCTACCCTCCTTGCTCTTTCCACCTTTACGAAGGTGGCGAGGCTTTGTAGTATGGAATGAGTCACGTACGTATTAGTATTTCACTATTCACTCTATGAGTCAGGTAACGAATGAACAAAAAGAAACAGTAACAAAACTTTTGGCGGTTGTTGGCTTTCTAGCAGCTATCGTACTCTTGGTGGTTATTGCTGTAAAGGTAGTCACCTTTATTCCAGGGGCCTTTTCTTCACTAGCTTCTATTGCTGACAGTGTCTACAACTACGAACGCACTCCTTCAATTACTATCAGTACGCCAAATAGCGTTGTTAAGAGTGGTGAGAGTTTCACCATCAGTTGGAACGAACAGAAGCGTCCAGGCACCTACAGCTTTAGCTATGTCTGTGCAACTGGTGTGTCCGTTGAAACCCGCCTTGGCAGTGACGAGATTACCACCGTCACCTGCGACGAGGCACTTCCACTCGAAAAAGATCAGACCGACCTCAATATCCTTGTCACCACTGATACCCAGCGGTTTACCGATCTTGACTACACCATCATCTTCACGCCGTCTGATCCTCGCCTCGAGACGATTGCAAGTGATGCCCGCATTACCATCGTAAACGCGAGCCTTCCAACCATCACCAATATGGATCCAGCACCGGAAGTAGAAGAAGTTCCGGAAGTAGTGGCACCAGAAGAGGCGCCGAAGCCAGCACCAACGACGCCGTCTACCCCAACCAAACCAGTAGCTGGTACTCCTACCTACATTGAAGAAGTTATCTACGCGATTCCAACGAGCAATCCAAACGGCACCATTGACCTCCGCGTTACCCTGGTTGGCGTAGGTACACTCGATGGCAAGAACTTTGCGTTTGCCCCGACACTTGAGACGAATGAAGGAGGCGCTATCCGATTCTCAGTGAAGAATATCGGTACCAAGACTGCAGAAGACTGGTCATTCAAGGCCAACCTCCCTGCCGATATTGATTACACCTCAGGTGATCAGAAAGCACTCAAGCCAAATGAGGAAGCAATTATCACCCTCGGCTTCACTGGCATTGACGGTACCGGACTCGAGTCGTTCGGTGTCACCGCTACCGCGAAGGGTGACATCAACACCAAGAACAACAGCATTACCTCTACAGTGAAAGTAGTGAACTAATACTACATCTCCAGCAAATCGCCGGCGAGCCACATGGCTCGCCGGCGATTTTACGTACTTTAAAAACCATGTATACTGCGAAGGAGAAGAGGACAAAGGAGTATCGTTGTGACGACACTGAAAAACCTGCGTTCGCAACTCGCAGCAGAGCTAGCGCGTTCGAGCGAACGATCGATTGAACGTCGTGGAGCGCTCGACGGTCACAAGGGCTTCGGGCAAGAACCGATCCCGGGAACGCGAGCACGGCCTCCAAATACGGCGCTTTCCTTCTTCGTTATGGAGCACTTGCGAGCACCAAACGACGAAGACGAACTTGCGGCATTTATGAGAGCTCGGGAGGCAGCCGAGAATACCGTGCCCGAGCAACCGCCCGAAGAGTAACCACCATTACTACTGTAACCCGCTGCGTAAACGCAGCGGGTTTTTCAAAACAAAAACCTTTCAATCGATTGAAAGGTTTTTGTGTGTCGTCTATTCATCAATTATACGTCGAGATTAGCGAGGTGGGCATTCCCCTGAATGAAGCTCTTGCGACTCGACACATCGGTTCCCATTAAGATATCGAAGACTTTATCTGCCTCAAGCGCGTCTTCAATCGTTACTTGCTTCAAGATGCGGTTTGCCGGATTCATAGTAGTCTCCCAGAGTTCTTCAGCATTCATTTCACCGAGACCCTTATACCGCTGGATACGGAACTTGGTCGACTTTTTAGCTGACTCAGCCTCTGCTTCTTCTTCGACTGGTTCGGCTGCTTCAGCTGACTCATCTTCGACTATCTCCGCCTGATCTTCTTCACCAACGATAGCGAACTTTTCTTTATCGGTAAACGCGTACCAAGTCTCTTTACCACGCTGAATTTTGTAGAGCGGTGGCTGGGCGATGTAGACGTGCCCTTCATCAATCAAGGTGCGGAAGTAGCGGAAGAAGAGCGTCAGCAAGAGCGTACGAATGTGTGCCCCGTCAACGTCGGCGTCAGTCGCAATAATGAGCTTGTGGTAGCGAAGCTTTGAGAGGTCAAACACATCACCAATCGCGGTACCGAGCGCAATCACGAGATTTTTTACCTGTTCTGAAGCGAGCATCTTATCGATGCGTGCTCGCTCCACGTTAAGGATTTTGCCACGAAGCGGCAACACTGCCTGGGTACGCCGATCACGACCCATCTTCGCTGAACCACCAGCTGAGTCTCCCTCTACAATAAAGAGTTCTGACTCCTCAGCAGACTTCGTTTGGCAGTCCGCTAGTTTACCCGGCAGCGACATACCCTCAAGCGCACCTTTGCGGAGCACTGAGTCCTTCGCTGCCTTTGCCGCCTTACGTGCCTTTACGGCAATAATCACCTTGTTGATGATTGCTTTGGCATCGTCTGGGTTCTCTTCGAGGAACTCTGAAAAGGCCTCACCGAAGACAGACTCGGTAGCACCGCGGGCTTCAACCGAACCAAGCTTTGCCTTGGTCTGACCTTCAAACTGGATGTCTGGCATCTTGACTGACACCACGGCCGTGATGCCTTCGAGCACATCATCGCCAGTAAAGCCTGCATCCTTCTCTTTGACGGAGAAGAAATTATTCTTCTTAGCGTAGTTGTTAAGGGTACGAGTCAGCGCTGTCTTAAAGCCAGTGACGTGCGTGCCGTGCTCAGGGTTGTAGATGTTGTTCGCAAACGCAGAAATTCGCGGCGTGATGTCATCTACGTACTGGAGAGCAACTTCAACCGAGAGCACTTTGGGATCAACGTCGAACTTCTCAACATAGAAAATCTTCTTCTGTACTGGAGTTTGGTAATGGTTATTGAAGGCCACGAGTGAGCGAAGGCCGCCTTCAAAATAGAAGGTCATATGAGGTACCTCAAGCGCTCGGTCAGCGAGATACACGGTATCTTCGAGTGATTTCGGATCAAGCTTTTCTTCACTCTCGCGTGCATCAATTACCGTGAGGTGCATCCCCTTTACGAGGTACGCCTGCTGCCGCAAGTGTGACACAATCCGCTTCCAGTCGTACTTAATTTCTGGGAAAATGGTTGGATCGGCCTGGAAGACAACGGTAGTACCATTGAACTTCGTATCACCGAGCTTCTTTACCTTGGCTTTCGGAATACCAATGTTGTACTCCTGCATATAGTGTCCGCCGTCTTTGTGTACATCAACACGAGTGTGCGTTGAGAGCGCGTTTACTACTGACACACCCACACCGTGAAGACCACCAGACACCTTGTAGCCAGTGTCTTCCCCGCCGAACTTACCGCCAGCATGGAGCGTACACATAATTGTTTCGAGTGCAGAAACTTTTGTCTGCTTGTGGATATCGACCGGAATACCGCGGCCGTTATCAACGACGCGAATGAAGTTATTAGGCAAGAGCGACACTTCGACACGATCAGCAAAGCCACCCATCGCTTCGTCGCGTGAGTTATCGAAAATCTCCCAAATTAAGTGATGCAAACCATCAAGACCAGTGGTCCCGATGTACATACCCGGGCGCTTACGCACTGGATCGAGTCCTTCAAGGACAGAAATTGAGGAGGCATCGTACTTCTTTTCAGTTTTTTTCTCTGGCATGCAATCGGTCAAATAATCAATAAAAGTGCCTAAAGTATAGCAAATTTTTAGCTTGCTCGCCTGTGGAAATATGGTATATTTCGCAACGAAAATGGTCTTATTTCAAGGGAGTCTGCGATGCAAAAACTAAGTACTATCCTAGATGTTGGCGAAAACAGATTCGCAGTATACGTTGCGGGACTACCCATGCCGGAGCTCCGCCAGGGGTGGATACACCTTTACAAGGGTTTTCTACTTCGTACAAAAGTTTCGGTACTGAAGTCACCCAAACGACTGCTTACTAAAACAGAGGCCGACGAGTGGAAAGACGCCATACGGGCGTTTGACCCCGGGGTTAGCGTGACAATTTTCGAATTCACGCCAGTACCGCAAATGCCAATGAACAATGCTTGATACAGCGAAGCCAACCGGAATTGGGTTGGCTTTTTTGTAGTCAGAAATTGACACGCATCAATGCAAGCGGTATGGTATGGGCCGCAATGATCTTTAGGGAGGAAGACACATGGTAAGCAGCACCCTCGTACAGCACACGGTTATTGTGTACCGCACTGGTGGCAACTTGAAGCAGCCAGAGTACTACGCCGGAAACCAACTCTGGTTGGTCGACCGAAGCGAAGCGAAGCCGCTCGAGGAAGACTACGCAAACAGCCTCATCGGCGGGCTGCGCCTCAAGCCACCCTACTACAGCTACGAAACCTTGGGCCTCTAACGGAGGCACAATAAATGCCACACAGCTTGTGTGGCATTTTTTTATTCTTGTTTGTTGTAAAAAACCGTGCTAGCTTAAGCGAGAGATAGTTACGGGAGACAGCTATGCCACAACGATTTTGGGTTATCGGCTATCGTCCCCCTGGACAAGCACCACTTTTCTTTCGGGGAAATGGCAGATATGCAGTAACGCTACCTTCACTTGAAAGTGACAGTTGGGTCAAAGATATTCTGTATGCGAGATTATTTGTTCGCCCACCAGACTTCCTGCCAAACTGCATCTCAAAAACACTTGATGCCACATGCGTTGCAGTATATCCGTACGAAGGTAGTGTAGATCATAACCACGTAATTATGCCCACCGTGCGGCCTTCAAGCTATAAAATTCGCTTCAATAAGAGCGGCAAAGGCGCACGTAAAATGAAAACTGTACCTACTCGCGACAAACCACCCAACACTAAGTAAAACCAGTGAGCTTTGCTCAATGGTTTTTTTATTCACATGTCCGCAACCTTTATCGCGTTTCAAAGCCTTCCACAGTAGCC
Organism: uncultured Candidatus Saccharibacteria bacterium; assembly: GCA_964425655.1. Classification (GTDB taxonomy): domain Bacteria; phylum Patescibacteriota; class Minisyncoccia; order Phycocordibacterales; family UBA918; genus OLB19. The sequence continues at coordinate 6,936 of CAYRMU010000019.1, forward strand.
GCTTGGTACACGTTTTCCATCTCTACATTCACTTCGTCGTCAGTCAGGGTTCGGTCAGCTGCTTGAAATACTAAGCGGAACGCAAGACTCGTACGACCATCTTTCGTAAATGAATCTACGTGCGTGGTCCGGACACGGAGCGCACCAGCAGCGTCATTGAGAATAGTTGCAACAGCACCAGCTTCCGTTCCCTCTGGAACCCACATAGCAATATCACGCACCACAGCTGGATACATAGAAAATGGTTTGTACACTGTTTCGGCACTTGGCTCAACCGCTCTGTAGCCTTCTGGCGCCGGGAGCTTTGTAAGGAGTTCAGTAACATTGCATTCTGCCACACCGTTAGCGACACTCCAGGTAATAGTTACTCCTAGAGCCTCTTCCACTGCTCCCATAATGGCGGTGAGCAGCGCATCTTCCTTGCCGCTGTAGCCAGTCTGCTTCAGGCGCATTCCAATACCGAGAGCAACGTGCTCTGTCACTCCAGTTTCAGTTTGCGTAAACACCGTACCGATTTCAAATATTCGCGTATCGGTAGCGCCGAGCAAATCGACGAATGGAGCGTTTGTAGTTAGTGCTGCATCAAGATTGGGGGTCAGTGCGTCGCGCATGCAGGTCTTATCAGATGCAAGTGATGACAAGAGGCGCACATCTGCTTTCTTTACAAACGATGAGGTAATCACCTCAGAAAAACCACGCTGCATCAAAGCGGTACGGACAATATCACTGTAGTATTGCCGTGCGTTAACCTCCGCGAGTGGTACGGTTGCCGGTACGACTGAAGCTACATGCTGATAGCCAAAGATACGACCCACTTCATCGATGAAGTTCTCTTCAATCAATAAATCAGTTCGCTCAAACGGACCGACACACGTAAGGGTGTTATTATCGTGGGTTGTAACAGCCACTCCGACGCGTGTAAGTATCGCCGCCACCTCATCAACACAGAGGGCGAGACCAAGAAGCGCATTGACCGTTTGGAGGGATACTACTACCGCTGGATTATGCTTTGGTGTCGGATAGACATCGAGATACCCCTCACACGTACCGCCAGCAATGTCGGTAATGAGTTTAATGATTTCCGCCTGTGCGTACGGCGGCAAGTTTCGCGACGGTTCATTCTCAAACCGCTTACTCGCATCAATGACAATCCCTAAGCCACGAGCTGTTTTGCGGGTACGCGCAGGATGGAAGTGGGCCGCCTCAATAATGATATTCTTCGTCGTTGAATCTACTCCTGCAAAGCGCCCACCCTTAACACCAGCGAGACCAATTGGAGTTCCAGAAGACGCATCAACAATAAGGAGCTCACCGCCCTTGAGGGTCACGATACGGTCTTCGTCCTTTCCACCCTCAGCCAAAAGGCTGACGGTTTCTCCCAAAGCTGCCCCACGCACAGCAAACTGCCACTTCCCATCCACTTTAGGAAACTTGTCGGCATCATACGCATGGAGTGGTTGCCCAATGGCGTACATAACATAGTTTGTGGCATCGACAATGTTGTTGATTGAGCGTTGCCCGAGCGCTGCCAGGCGTTCCTTTAGCCACGCCGGTGATTCACCGACCGTAATGCCGTTTACAATGCTCGCCGTAAAGCGAGGGCAACTTTCAGTATCTGCAATCGCAACTGAAATGGCCTCAGTCGACGGAAGTGTTGGTTCCGTAGAAAATGGGTCGTGTACCAAGGGCACATTAGTAATCGCTGCAATCTCATGAGCAATCCCTCGGTGACACAAACAATCAGACGCGCGATCGGGTAATATTTTTACATCAATCACCGTGTCTGCGCCTTTTACTTCTACTGACTCAACCTCAAATGCATGAAAAGTCAGGAGCTGCTCAATTTCAGCTGGCGTTGGTGCTTGCTCGCCCAGGTAGTCTTTCAACCAATTGTAAGAAACTTTCATAAAATATTAAAATTGGTTAACAAAGCGTAAGTCTCCTGAGTACAGGTGGCGGATATCATCAATCCCGTACTTCATCACCGCCAAGCGATCGACACCAACACCGAACGCAAAGCCCGAGTAAACCTTCGGATCAACGCCAGCGCCCTTGAGCACGTTGGGATGAATCATCCCTGCGCCCATGACTTCTATCCAGCGGTTAGCGAGCTTACTATCACTCCCCTTCAGCATCATATCTACCTCAACCCCAGGCTCAACGAACGGAAAGAAGCTCGGACGAAACCGCACCTCGACGTCACCACTAAAAAACTTTGAGAAGAAGTACTCAATCGTACCCTTCAAGTGACCCATGTGCACCCCTTTGTCGACATACAGCCCTTCAAGCTGGAAAAACTGTGCCTCATGTGTTGCATCGGTCGCTTCATTTCGAAACACTTTTCCTGGCACAATAATGCGCATCGGTGGCTCATGCTTTTCCATGTAGCGCACCTGGACAGGACTCGTATGAGTACGGAGTACCTGCCGCGCTTGCCCATCCTTGCTTGCAATAAAAAACGTATCCTGCATATCGCGGGCTGGGTGGTCAGGCGGAAAATTTAACCGGTCGAAGTTATACTGTTCAGTCTCTGCTTCAGGACCATCAGCAAACACAAACCCGATCTCAGAAAAAATACTATTAATCTCCGTAATCATGGCGGAGATAGGATGAATATGTCCGGTTTGCATAACAGTTAATTTTGAAACAATAAACGTCGTTCGTTCACGAACGTACTAATTTGGTAACTCTGTAAACACTTCGAGGAAGTGTTCTCCGTCCTGCACTAAGATGCGGCCACTATCGATAAGGAGTGTTAGGTTATTTCCCGGGTAGAGAAGCTGTGTATTTTGCCACGAGCGATCATCGATCTCTACTACGTAAATACCATCGTTGAGATGCATCAACACGTGGTCACGACTATCTGGCATGAAGGTAAACCAGGTGACATTTTGACCAAGTCGATCAATCCGAATCTCAGTTCGACAAAGCCGATTCGGCGCTTCAAAAATTGGGGCACTGTAGGCATCAAAGACTGTTGTACTGGCGGCTGCATAGAGCTGCGCGGTCACGTGCTCTCCGTAGAAAGCAGGACTCGATGACGCGAGTGGGTTCACACAGAAATAGTACGGGATGTTACTTTCCTCACCACGCCAGGCTGCGTACACTTCCCCGTTACGCTCACTCAGCACCATGTCACTAAAACGGACGGTACTCGTTGCCGTTGTGGTTGGCGAAAGTAGTTGGTCGGGCGAACCGAACGAGAACGGCTCTACGGTACGTGACACAATTTCTTCAAGGAGCGTTCGCTCTTCTGTTGTTGAAGCAAAACGGTTCGTTATGTAGGTAAACTCAGGATTCACAATGTACGTTGACGTCGCAACCGTCGAGCTGGCGAGCACAAATCGCTGACTTGAGCTTGCGATAGCAAACGGCGGAGTATTGGTTGCATCAACCACAGCGGCACCATCAGCTGTTTGGAATTCGGTTATGTGTCGCACTTGCGGCACGAGGGGCATATTGAAGGCTGCTGCCTCAGTCACGTAGTGTGAAAAAACTGGCAACTCCTTCACCCAGGTTTGCAAGCCGCTCCCCTGAACATGCACCTGATGTACGCCCGCTTCAAGATTTTGGATGTACGCGGCCCGTTGAAAGATACGTAAATCTTCTACCGGCGCATCATCAACGTAAATTGAAACATCTTCAGCATCAGTGTTGATGTACAAGCCACCGACACTCATGATGTTTCGAATACCCCCTTCCGAGAAATCAAATCGAAACCCCACAGCGTAGAAGACGAGGAGTGGTACCAAGACCGCAAAAAGCGTTACCGACAGCCCAAAAATAAAGCGACGGTGCGCACGTGGCAGTGGTTGTACTTGCGGAATAGTAGGCGGCATAGAAATAAAGTTTATGAAGGACGTGTTTTAGGAGTAACCCAGAAGCCCATGTAGCGACCGAACATGAGTCGCGTCTGCGCATCAAGGCCAGGAATAGCACTAAAGATAATCATAGTGACAGGGACCAATACCCACTGCACGGCGAGAACAATGTACTTAAGACGACTCTTCTCTTTTGGACGTGGCGGCAGCATGGTGAGCGAGATGACTGAAGAAATCACGAGACCAAACATCGCAAAGATAAGCAGGTCACGGACGAGGATTGGCAAATTATACGAGAGTACTGTCTGGTGGAACTCCTGCGTCCCCAAGAAGATTGGCGCCCACCCAAGGATGAACAGCATGATTGGATTCGTCACCAAACTCCAGTACCCCTCAGCTTGCTGCAAGCCAATACCAATTCGCTTCTTGAGCGGAATATTTTTATTTTTCGTGAAGTGGTACACGATGTAGCAGAAGTTTTCTACTCCATAGGTCCACCGACGATGCTGCTTATAAATATTCTTCATGGTGCCCCAAAGGGTTGGGGCAGCGTTGGCATCCATTGAAACTGGGTACGAAAGTGGAACGACATCGTACTCGCCGTCGTTGGCGAGAAGCAAGTTCCAGTAGATTCGTGAATCTTCACTCACCATGTTTTTCTGCCAGTACCCCACCTCATAGAGCGCCTGAAACGATACGGAGTGTGAAGAAAACGTCGCCATGCGCTCTGGTCGCTCTTGCTGCACCATTTCCCAGAAGGTACTACTCATGGCAACCACGCGTGCGAGCGCTGGAGCCTCCCAGATGTTGTTATTAAACACAGGCACCGGCTGGAATGAACTCTTCAGTGGTCGAGCCGCTGTCATGAAGTGCCAGACCAAACAGTTGAAATAGTCTGGGTAGAGTACAGTATCAATATCAAAAATTGAAACAAGCGTATGGTTGTAGCGGATACCATGTGGATCAAGGATGTGCTTGCGCGCCTCCTCGATGGCATAGGCTGCGTTTGAGCCCTTCCCCGCCATTTCTCCAGGCACATCTTGCGGGTGCGTCGTAACCAAGAAAGATCCAAATTTGTCACCCCACTTTTCTTGCATAGCTGCAGCAACCGCCTGCGCCTCCTCACCAGCTCGGCCCTCAGCGGCCAAGACAATGATAATGCTTTTCGTGTCGTACTTCGTGTTGGCGATAGACGCGATTGTTGCATCGACCACAGAAAGTGGCTCACGATAAAACGGGAGCACTACCATGTGGTAGAGATGGTCGTAGGAAAAGCGCTCAACGAGCTGCGCCCAGTCGAGTGACATATGGTGGCGAAGTCGCTTCCAGTTATAGCGTAAGTGGTACGAAAGAAAGCCCGTCTTCAAGACCCAGTAAATAGCGAACCCAATGATGAAGTAGGCAGCAATGAACGGTGCGTAGTTAGAGAGGAGTAACACACCAATGAGCGTTGACCACGAAGCCACCCCTGGGAGTATCTCAAGGAAGCGGTAAAACCGTCGTTCACGTCCTTCAAGCTCTGTCGCTCGACCAACGTGAAAATCCGCCCGTCGGGCGTATGGCAGTAAATGCGTTTTTTCCTGGTCAGAGTCCATGAATCGTAGAGCGGAGTATACCTTTATTTTAGCAAGAAATAAAGGGTTTTGGGGGTTGGGGTGTGGTTTGGGGAGCAAATGGTTAGACAGGGGTAGGGTTTAGATTTCTTGTTCGCGTCACGAGTTACTAAGTATTTCATCTCGCTGCGCTCATAAAATAATAAGTACTCTCGACCCGTAAAACAGTGTCTAAACACTGTTTTACCGCTTGCCTCCGGCATCGCTGCGCCCGTTCGAGTCCGAACGTACGTGCCGCAGGGCACGTACTAAAGTGGCTCACAAAAAAATCCCTTGCGGGATTTTTTGCGTGAGCCACTTTTCGGACTCGAACCGAAGACCTACTCATTACAAGTGAGTTGCTCTACCAACTGAGCTAAAGTGGCGTATGAAATTTTGCTTCTGCTTTGGACCTATTCAATCTGCGACAGCAACTCACTTGTGACAAGTGGTGAAAAGTATTCCCATACTTTTACACCTCTACCTTCCTGAGCTAAAGTGGCGATGTGTGCACTTCTTTTTTTGAAGTCGCACCATTATGGCAAAAATAAATATAATTGCAACCTTTTATTAGCCGTGTGAGCGGCGACGTTGCTTTTCTCGTTCAGAGAGGGCTGTCTCAATCTTGTGCTCGGCAATGGCGGTCAGATGTGATTGTCGCTTCTCAGCATCGATTGATTTTGCTACTTGGCGGTTCTGTCGCATGAGCCGTTCTACCCTCTCCTCGAGCCTCCGAATGCCGTTGAGCACCCGACGCAGAAAACCGTGGGCAAAGTAGTGGAGTAGGAGACGGAAAAACCCCCGACCGACATACGGATGCCACCCGATATACCGCTCAAGCATTTGGGTGATGCCACGGGTAAAGGCCCGGCGCACTGAGGCAAAGAAAAGTAGCTTACCACGCGCATCCTCGAGACGAAAAACCCCAGTCATAATGACGAGGGTTATCGTGCTCCCTATGAGTATGTAGAGCGGGAGACTCATACGCGGTTACTTAACCGAAAGACGTGTGATCTGTGAGATCGTTACATTCTCACCAAACTTCTGGATAGCACCGTTTACCATTTCAGCAATCGTTGTTTCTGGATTCTTTACGAATGGCTGCTCCATCAAGATTTGATCCTTGAAGTATGAGGCCAACTTTCCTTCCATAATTTTTTCCTGCATCTCGGCTGGCTTGTCAGCAATTTCAGAAGCAAATACTTCACGTGCCTTCTGGATAGCAACCTCATCAAGCTCTTCGCGGAAGATATACTTTGGACCCATTGCAGCAACATGCATTGCAATGTCCTTCGCGAGGGCAACGAACTCAGCGTTCTTTGCGACGAAGTCAGTTTCTGATGAGAGAATCACCATAGCCGCTACTTCGTTCGTGTTGTGCACGTAACTTCCAATCGCTCCGGCACCAAGTACGCGATCTGACTTCTTGTCAGCCGCTTCACTGCGCTTCTTTTTCAAGATAATGCGAGCCTTATCCATATCACCTCCCGCTTCTTCGAGAGCCTTCTTACACTGCATCACAGAGATACCAGTCTCATCACGAAGGGCTTTAATATCGGCTGATGTAATTTCCATAGAACAATTTACTTAGGGTTGAGGGCGGTTAAAAGGACTACTGTGGACGTGGGACGAATCGAGGGCGTCGATCAGGAGTACGAGTCGGTCGAGCAGGAGCTACGTAGGCCTTCTTGCCTTCAGTGTAGCTCGCCGTGAGTTCGCGGAGCACGAGGTCAACACTCGCCTGGAGTGCGTCATTCACCACAATTGGGTAGGTAACGTGGGTAATATTGCTATCTGAACTCATGATGCCGATAACGGGTACCTTTGCATCATTTGCCTCAGTGGTAGCAATGTGATCATGACGTGGGTCTACCACAACAATTAAATCAGGTGTGCGGTCGAGGTTAAAGACGCCACCAAAGTTGTAGGTAAGCTTATCAATCTCGCGACCAATCATTACACGTTCCTTCTTCGTGTACTTTCGCTCAAGTTCACCAGATTCTTTTTCATCGTGGAGTGACTTCAAACGATCGAAACGCTTACGCATTTGAGAGAAGTTGGTCAACTGACCACCAATCCAGCGATTAACGACGTACGGCATGGCAATTGAATCAGCGGCAGCCTTAACGAGCACAGCTGTTTCATTCTTGGTACCAACAAAGAGAACGGTCTTACCATTCTTACCTGCTTCCTCAACAACTGCTTTCGCAGCTTCGATGAGTGCAGCTGTTTGTTCGAGGTCGATAATATCGCTTCCCTGCTTACTTCCGAAAATGTACGGAGAGGTTGATGGGTGACGTCGACTCTTACTGAAACCAAAGTGGGATCCAGCAGCGAACAGACGTTCAATTAAAGTTTGTGTTGACATGAATTATATTAATGCTTCGCGCACTGGTTAGATAATAAGTTACGTGACATCGAGGTGAGTAGTCTCACACGAGCACATCAGTGTGGAAGCCGGTTTTGTCGTGCTCTTGGCCTAGCCAGAGAAATACGACATAAAAAGCGCTCCTGCGCAATGCCGACAAGACTACCACAGGCCATGATTCTTAGCAATATACACGAACGTTTCCCACATAGAATGTTACCAGTACTAGACAAAGCTCATTTGTGTAGTATATTTTGCTCAGTTCCTTGTTCTAGGAGGCATTGATGGATTTTGTGGTAAACCTTTGGCATGCGTCGCCGCAACTTGTGGTAATTGGTTACGCGCTAGTCGGTATCATCATTTGGTACATAGTCATCCGTATTGATTACCCCAACTTCAGAGAAGTGGTTGAAGACATGCGTATGGTAGTACCCGGCGGGCATGCCCGGTACCGGGAGATGCTTCAAAAGACGCCTACCGGCTGGGTAGCGCAGAATGGTGTTACAACGCAACTCTTCCGTGATGAAGAAACCATCAACGATTACCTGCGACACTATCCAAAGATGGTCATCTTCTACTGGCTGTACCATCTCTCGCTGCTGTTTTTATGGCCACTGTTGCTGACAGTTCTCTTGGGACTCATACTCTACGGTATAGTCACGCAGATTACATATGGGATCTGGGATAAAATCACCGATCGATACTAGCGCACCTGCACTACCTACAAAACCGAGGAGCGAGCTCCTCGGTTTTTTTATACCCCACCCTACAAGAGTCTCTCTCCACAGGAGACATCGGATGTCCTCTGTGTAGGGGAATCATGGACGATTATGCCTCAAGGAGGAGTGCCGCTTGGGCAGCCTGCATGCTGGCAATAATCGCGGTGAGGTCACCTCCAAGGGTGGCCTCGATAGTGTGCCAACTTTCTTTAATGCGGTGGTCAGTGATGCGGTTTTGCGGGAAGTTATAGGTGCGGATTTTTTCAGAGCGGTCACCGGTACCAATCTGGGTACTACGCAGGTGCGCATGCTTTTTAACCTCTTCTTCCTCGTGCGCTGCTTCGAGCTTCGCAATCAAAAGGGCCATCGCCTTTTCGCGGTTCTTAAGCTGTGAACGCTCTGACTGACTGCGCACATCTACGCCTGTTGGCTTGTGAATCAAACGAACAGCCGTTTCTACCTTGTTTACGTTTTGTCCCCCTGCCCCACCTGAGCGCGAGAATTCCATTTCAATATCACTCGGGTTTATTTCAATG
>CAYRMU010000020.1:0-8931 GCA_964425655.1 uncultured Candidatus Saccharibacteria bacterium
TGGTTCCCCTGGGGTAGGTGATGATTTTGGCATACTTTAATTGTAACGCAGTTGTGCGGGCTAAATAGGGCGTAATCTTCAAATAGTATAAACTGAGTATAATATCTCTAATACTCAGTTATACTATACAAAATACCATACAATCCTGTGTATATAGAGGCCACACTGTGCATAAAACGCCTCTGAGGCCGTTTTAGGCCTACGTCTAGTACCTTATAGCTATACTGGATTTCATAATCCTAGTTTATCCCTGGCTACGTTCACATTTTCGCTTCCGTGAACTTTTTTGATTTTATATTTTTTATATTTAATATTCTAAGCCTCTAGAATGCCTTAGGACGATTTTAATTTTTTACACAGGTACTAGGAGTCGGCTCGAGGATCATGTTGAGCTCATCTGGGTACCGTAGCCTACCCTGTCCTCACACTCCCCTTGCCTTAAATATTGTGCGACCCTTTGTATAATATGGAAAATTAAATATTCAAAATAAGAAAGGGTGTAGGGGCACATCGTTTGAAAGCTCCTTTACTTGGTCGAACTTGGTAGGTAGTGTCACCCATCCCAATAGCCAAGGAGTATGTCGTGTTGAATCTCTTTTAAATATCTAATATTAAATTTTTTATATTCTCGTCTATTCTCCAAAGGCGTAGCGCTCGCCGTCCCAGGTAAGGTTCACAGTACTATTGAGTGCGAGGTCGTACATGCCGTTTGTTTTGGTGCCAAGGACCACGAGGTCGTTTGCTGCGTACCCGAAGGTAACGAGCTCTGTAGCGCTCCCCGTGCGTACGCATAGTTCGTGGATGCAGCCATTGGTGCCGCATGATGCTGCGTCGGTAAGTTTAATGATGCGGTCATCAGTGCCATCATCATTGAGATCAGTTTTGGTAATAGTGCTTTCCCCACGTGCGGCATTTGGATGGAGCGCAGTCACCTGGCTGAAGCAGGCGCTGCCGGTGCTATCACCAGCACCTATGACACTCGCTACGTTTGCTCCCATAGGCGTAAACGAGAACGCAGCTATGGCTATAAGCGACAGAACGGCACCAGCGAGTACGGTACGCATACAAAGCTAAGGGTTACATGATTAGTACCTACAGTATACCACTGACGCTAGGTATCTCTAAGTGCCCTCAATTCGCACTTGGTACACAAAACCACCCGTAGAGGTGGTGTTGTGTAATACAGGTCGTTCCGGTGATTACAGTGGTGGCAAGTAGTCCATTGGGTTGACGTAGGCTTCAACCGCAGCAAATGGTGAGAGGGCCGCGCCACAGCTCGTAACGCTCTTGTACTGGTTGAATTGTTGCACCTTAACGCCGTCACTCACGTATACCGTGTAGTGGAGGTGTGGACCAGTTGAGTAGCCGGTATTGCCGGTGTAGCCCACTATATCGCCAGTTTGTACGACTTGTCCTGGAACTACTGAAGCCTGGCTTAAGTGTGCAAACATTGAAGAGAGCCCGTTCGGGTGATCAATAAGAATCCACTTACCCCACGAGTAGCAACCTGGAACTGCGTCGGTATTACCGACGTTGCGTACGGTGCCAGTAAGCGGTGCGTAGATTTTTGTGCCGGTTGGTGTACCCATATCAACGCCGTTGTGCGCACTACCGTTATAAGCGCCAGAGAGGGCAAACTTGGTGTAGCCGAAGTACTGCGTGATGTACGGCTTATCAAGTGGCCAGCGGAAGACGGCGGTTCCCTTCGTTGGAATTGTATTTGGGTCAAGGATAAATTTAATCTGTGACTCAATGTTGCTTACCTCAGCGAGGAGTGTATCGCGAGCGGCTTTCTTCTCAGCCAGAATTGCCTGGTAACTCTTCTCTTCGTTGCGAGTTTGCTTCAGTAAGTCCTCCTTAGTTGACTTGTTACCAACGAGAATATTTTGTTGGTCGTCGTACTGCTTCTTGAGTGACTCAAGCAGCTTACGCTCTTCTGCGCTCAATGTACGCTTTGAATCAAGGCTATCGCGGAGCGACTTCAGTGCCGCTGCTCTCGACGCAATACTCGACTTTACGGTTTGGAGTGACTCAATTTCATTCCAGAACTCGGCGAGGTTGTCCTGACGCAAAAATACCTCTACGAGTGATTCGTCATCGAGTGCCTGCATCTCGCGAAGGATGCCACCAATAGCTTCCCGGCTGGTTTCGATGCGACGTTCAGTGTCACTAATCTCCAGTGTGAGCTTGTTAATCGTGAGGTCGGCGGCGGTAATTTGATTCTGCGTGTAGCTGATATCAGCCTGCACTTTTTTTCGCTCAAGCTCGAGCTGATTGATGGCGCTCTGGAGTGTACTCTTCTCTGCACCAACTTCACGCAGGGCGGCTTCAAACTGCTTAATTTCGGTATCGATGGCCGTGAGGCGAGCATTACGTTCATTAATCTGTGCCTGGAGTCGCTCAACTTCTGTTTGTTGCGCATCAACAAAGAACCCTCCACCAAATAGACCGGGAATCATCAGAACGCCAACAAAAAAGGCAACAAAATAACGGGCTCGCATATCGCTTACCCGTTATTTTACCATATATCCCCCGCTATTCGGCCGATAATTGTGCAATAGCAGCGGCGAGTCGAACCAAGGTTGCGTCCTTACCGATGATGTAGGCGACAGTAAATGGATCGGGTGACCGTTCACGCCCCGTTAGGCTAACGCGCAGTGGCCATAGGAGCTCTCCCCTGCCTACGGTCTCAGCATACTCCCAAATAGCCTCCTTTACGGTGTCTGGTGAGGAGAAATCGGCTGTAGATAAGAGTCGGTGTGCCTCTTCCAGTCGCGGAAGTGCGTCTTTTGGTGTTGCGTCTTTTTTCCACTGAATGAGGCTCGGTGTGACCGCGGGTGTCGCGAAGGCAAAATCGAACTCCCCCGCTTCTAGGTGCTCCTGTAGCTCGCTGGCGACAGAAATCCGCTCACGGAGGGTTGGTGTGAGGCGCTCAAGGAGGTTAGTGTCTGTCGAAAGTGCGGTTCCTTCAGGAGAAACTAGGTACGGCATGATGTAGGCGGTAAACGCTGTGTCACTGAGCTTGTTGAGGTACTCACGGTTCATCCAGAGTAGCTTCTCTTCATTGAAGGCTCCCCCACCCCGCTGAATTTTCTCGAGGCTAAAGTTTTGAATGAGTTCCTCCATTGAAAACAGTTCCTGCTCAGTGCCTGGGTTCCAGCCAATGAGTGCGAGGAAGTTGCGTAGCGCTTCTGGTAAGAAGCCATCAGCGCGGTAGTCGAGGATGTCTTTCGAGCCATCTCGCTTCCCGAGCTTCTTGGTGCGGTCAGGACGAAGGATTGGTGGCAGCGAGACGAATACTGGGTACGGAATCTCGAGAGCATCGTAAATGGAAAGGAATTTCGGCATACTCGAGATAAACTCATCGCCCCGCATAATGTGCGTTACACCCATTTCGAGGTCATCGATAATGTGGGCAAAGTTGTACGTTGGGTAGCCGTCAGCCTTGATGATGATGAGGTCATCAACCATCTCCTCTCCAGCTTCGAGGTCGCCACGTACGGCATCGTGCCACTGGTAGCGCTTGATGTGCGGTGCCTTGAGGCGAAGCGGCTTCGTGCCGTCCCAAGTTTCAAACGTCTCGGGGCGGTGGTTGCGGTATAGAAATGGCCGCTTCTCTTCGGTTGCTTTGAGACGAAAGGCCTCAACTTCTTCTTCAGTGTATGGGTCCGGGTACGCCAAGCCTTTCTCGATAAGCTCAAGTGCGTACTTTTTGTAGAGCGGTAAACGCTCAGACTGAATGCATGAACCAAAGTGGCCAGGCTTGTCAGGACCAAAGTCCCAGTCCATCGAAAACCAACGGAGTGATTCAATGATGTGCTCAATTGAGCCGTCTACTTGTCGAGACTTATCGGTATCTTCAATACGAAGAATAAAAGTGCCTTTTTGCTGGCGCGCAAATAAATAGGCAAAAAGAGCGGTACGGACACCGCCGATATGCATAAAACCAGTTGGCGACGGTGCAAAGCGAGTGACAACGTTAGACATGTTCATCAGCTATTTCGAGTAATGTGCGTCCAATGACTTCAGCGGCATCGTGGCGAGCAAAGGCCTTGGCGGCCGCGCTCATGCTGCTGTAGAGGGCTTGGTCTGTCATAATACGGCTAATTTCGGCCATAAGCAAGCCGTCAGTCAGGTTCCCTTCTTCAATAACGGTAGCAGCCCCCGTGCGCGCGTAGGCGTAGGCGTTGGTCCGCTGGTCGTGACTGACGTCTTCCGGAATTGGGATAATTATCGACGGTTTACCGTTGTGCGCTATTTCGTAAATGCTGCCGCTGCCGGCGCGTGAAATGATAATGCTTGCCCCGCTCAGTGCATGGTGCATCTCGGCGCCGGTGAAGGTTCCTTTTGCGTAGTAGTTGCTTAGGAGCGTACGGTCACCAATCAGTTCAACCGCAGTCTTTCGCACGTGCTCCTCATTTAGTGGACCTGTCTGGTGGAGTACGGTGTACTGTGGAAGGAGTTCATCGAGGGTCTCAAGAACGAGATTGTTAATCCGCTGGGCCCCGAGTGATCCCCCGGTAATAAAGACGAGTGGTCGGTCACTTCGCAAGCCAAGCATACCCAACGGGTTTGCATCTTGAACCATGAACGCTTTACGAATCGGAATCCCGACCTGTGCTACTTTCCCGGCAGGAAAATACTCCGCTACCTCGTCGTACGCAATCGCAATGTACCGAGCAAACCGCGCAGCCAGCTTGTTGGCAGAGCCAGGCTTACTATCTGACTCGTGAATAATGATAGGAATACGGAGGATGTAGGCAGCCAAGACCACCGGTACGCTTGTGTAGCCTCCTTTACTAAAGACCGCATCTGGGTAAATTTGGTAGAGTTTTTTAATCGCTACCATGAGCCCGTAGAGAGTTTTGAACGGATCGAGGAAATTGAGTGGCGAAAAATACTTTCGTCGTTTTCCAGCGGGAATACGTACAAAAGTGATGTCGTTCTGAGCGAGTTCTGTTTCGTTGTACGGCTCAGGACCAAAGTAGTAGAGCGAGATACTTCGACCGGCGAGTCGTGCATCGTTTACCCGTTCGGCGACCGCCATGAGTGGATAGAAATGACCACCGGTACCCCCGCCGACTAAGACAATTCGTTGTTTGCCGCCTTGTTGCATAGCTCTAATACTAGCACGTGCTAAATCACTTTCTTTTGGTATTTCGACACGTTGAGTACAATCCCGACCGCCGTTAAGGTTGCTAAGAGCGCGGTACCACCGTGACTAATAAACGGCAATGGCAGTCCCATGAGTGGTGCTACCGAGAGCATCGCAGCAATATTTAAAAAGGCCTGGGTGACGATGAGCGTCATGAAGCCAATAACCAAGAGCATGCCAAACATATCCTTTGCGTGGGTGGCAATTTTAAAGCCGCGGAAGGCAAAGGCGGCAAACAAGCTGATGAGAACAACGCTGCCAACAAAGCCAAACTCCTCGGCAAACACTGCGAAGATAGAGTCACCGATTGGTTCGGGTAGGTACTCAAACTTCTGAATACTCTGGCCAAAGCCGTGTCCAAGAAAGCCGCCTGACCCAACTGCAATGAGCGATTGCTGAATCTGGTACCCACTTCCCTGTGGATCATCTTCTGGGTTGAGGAAGGTGGTAAATCGCTCCATCAGGTACGGTCGCACAAACGCGAGTGCAGCGATGAGTACTACTGCCGTAACCGTCATGATGAGTACGTCGCGCCACCGTCCGCCGGCCGTAATAAACATCGCGAGTCCAGCGGTAGCAATAAGGAAGAAAGTGTCGGTGTCTGGCTGTGCGAGAAGAATAATGCCGACAAAGCCAATAACCGCCGCAAACGGGAGGAGTCCGGTCTTGATTGTGTGTATCTCATTTTTAAGGCCCGACAACAGTGTGGCCATGTAAATCACAAAGCCAATCTTGAGTAGTTCAGCGGGCTGGAAACTGAATCCAAAAATGGACACCCAGCGTTGCGCACCACCGTGCTCCATTCCGAGTCCAGGTATAAACACCAAGAGCGTCGTTGCGCAGGTGGCAATAAAAATATAAAACGCGTACGTTCGCCAGTTGCGGTAGTACACCTGACTCATGAGAAACAGGCTGAGTCCTCCACCAATGATACCGAAGACAATCTGGCTAAAAGCTACCGAAGTGAATGATGCTCCGTCGCGAGCTAAGAGCCCAAGTGATGCTGAGGTGAAAATAAAAAAACCAACCACCACGAGTGTGATGACGATAGCGAGGAGGGTTCGATCCGCGTGTTGATTAATCATGGTTACACTATCGCCGCCAAGGCAATGCCAAAGATGGCGCAGATAATACTGATAATCCAGTAGCGCATCGTGACCTTGTACGAAGGCCACCCAATTGCTTCAAAGTGGTGGTGTAAGGGAGCGATTCTGAAAAACTTCTTCCCAGTCGCCTTTCGGTAGCCTACTTGGACAACGTTTGAGAAGACTGTCGCAACCAGTGGCAGTCCAATCACAAAGAGGAGCGCAATACCGTGACCGTCACCGAGGTTGTCTGTCATGAAGACGACCACCGCGAGCGTGAGGGTGAGCGACATGCTCCCCGTCTCCGTCATCCAGAAGCGTGCTGGCGGGATATTGAACCACAAGAAGGCAAGGATAGCTCCAGCAATAGTGGCGCAGAGTGCTGCCAGGTCGAATTGCGACTGTAAAAAGGCCACACCGGCGTACGATATAAAGACCGAGGCAAACACCCCTCCTGAGAGACCGTCGATGCCGTCAATCACACCCGATGCGTAGAGGCAGTTGGTGAGGATGACAAAGAAAGGAATAATCAACCAACCAACCGCCAGTTCCCCTGCAAACGGTAGGCCAATACTGTTGACACCAAGCTTAGTGAAGAACCACCACCCTACGAGCGCAGCCAGGATGGAGATAGCCACAATACGGGTACGCAAGCGGACACCTTCCTTGCCGTGAGTTACGTCGTAGAAATCGTTAAGGAATCCAAAGGCTGCACCGAGCGCGAGGACTGCGAGTGGTATCCAGGTTTGTGAACGGCTGAAGTAGTCGAGATCAGCAAAGATGCTTTCGGTAAACACGGCTCCTAAGATAGCAATAACGCCAACTGTCAAAAAAACACTCCCCCAAATAACAATGCCACCCATGCGCGGTGTCTTGGTTTCGGTGTCAGCTTTGAGGCGATTGAACTCGACTGCCTCCGTACCATGGAGGGTTGTTTTACCACCGGTTTTCTTCCAGGCTTTGTACTTAAAAAGGTAGTGCGTCACCAGGGGTGTAATGCAAATTCCAATCACGAAGGCGAGGACTGCAGGAATTAAAATTTTGAGGATTGCGGTTTCCATAGAGGTTATTCAGATTCACGGGCAATAGCGGTTTGGGCAGCTGCGGCAAGGTTTACAACGTCGGTGAAGCGGTCACGCCGGCCTGAGCCGAGAGCTACGACGACTACTGGCCGATCAAGGCCGGCATTAAACGCAACGGTTAGGTTTCCTCCGGCCAGCGTCGTGTAGCCGGTTTTAGAGCCAATGAGACCAGGGATTTCATCGAGGTAGTAGTTTGTGTTTTGGCTATCGTGCGTAAAGCCATCCTCACTCACTACGTCAGTCTGGTCTTCTGCTGTCATGGCAAGGAGGTCGGGAACGTTGGTAACAATGTAGGTCATTAGTGTTGCAACATCCTTAGCGCTACTGTCTGCCCCGCTCTCTGAGACTGAAATATCGAGACCGGTTGTATTTCGAAACTGTGTGTCAGTCAGGCCGAGTTCTTCCGCGCGAATATTCATCGCTGTCACAAAAGCAGAAACACTGTTCTCGCTGGAAAGGAGTGAGCCGGCTGCGGCAGCCAGTGCGTACGCGCCGTCGTTTGAGGACGACATCAACACCAGGTCAGTAAGTGACTGACGGGAAAAACTCTCGTTGGCCAACAGACCGCTGTTGCCGTACTGACGCAGTGAGGCGTCGTTAATGCTCACACTGTCATTTTCTGAAATAAGTTCGTGCGCTACCAGCGCAGTCATGAGCTTCGTGATAGACGCAATCGGGAGTGGGGTGTCGGCATTTTTTTCGTAGAGTACCTGCTTGGTTTTGATGTCGTAGACGAAGGCGGCTTCAGCCGTAAGTTCAATTTCCGCAAACGTCACGGGGTCGATTTCTGCCTGACTCCCCGCTACCGCTGCTGTGTCAGTGGTGCTCTCGGCAGCGGTTAATTCACTGCTGTCTCCTGACGGTGCTACGAGTCGACTAATGACGGTAGTTGCGGCCCCCGCGAAGATGAGGAGTAGAATGGCCGCGAGTACGAGAAGCTGCTGAGGTACGGGCATACGAAAAGGATTGCGCGCTGGGGCTGGCGCTTCGTGGGGATTCCATTCGTTTGTGTCGGGGTCAGGATACATAGGAGTTACATAGGAGTGGCGTCTTGGTCGGCTTCAAATCGCTCAAGTTGATCGAGTACTGTGGCGTAGTTAGGCAATTCTGTTTTGTGTGCGATACCGAGGTGTGCCAAGAGGGTTGGTGTAATCGTAAAAGTGTGTCCCCTGCCCTCGGTGTTGCGCTCAATCAGTCCACGAATCATCAGGTTGCGGAGAATAAAGCCTGAATTTACGCCACGGATGCGGTCAATTTCTGCTCGTGCAATAGGACCACGATACAGAACAATCGCAAGTGTCTCTGCTCCGGCCTTACCAATATCGCGCTTTAATTCGTCTTTGCGCATTCCTTCAATGAGCGCATCAAGTGCTGGAGCAGTAGCAAGCTGTACCTCACTTTCGGTGCGGAGTACAGCGATGCCATGCCCCTGCAGTGAAACTGCCAACTCCCCCACTGCTTCACTGATGGCTTCTGGCGACACGTCAAACATACTTGCGAGTTGGGCAAGTTTTATTGGTGCTGCTCTGAAAAAAAGCACGCCCTCAATTTGAGCACTAAGCTTCATACCAGCAGTTTAGCATATTTTTAGCGATAAAAACGGCTGAAA
>CAYRMU010000020.1:9031-13610 GCA_964425655.1 uncultured Candidatus Saccharibacteria bacterium
CCCTTTGCACTTTTCCTTTTACAATCTTACTACATGTACCGCGGTACGCCTGTCTGTTCACGCGTAATCTCTATTTCATCAAAACGACCAGCTTGAGCAACTAAAATACTCCCCTGCTTCACACTCTCAAGCACAGCCAAAAAGCCTACGATAACGGTCCCGCGCTCAGCGCTATCTTCCAAGAGCTCACTAAACTTAAGTCGTACGGCATTCTCGATGCGCTTGTGGAGGCGGTCAATCATTTCCTCGAGCGATACCACTTTTCGTACTTGCACGCGCGGCTTAATCTCCTTCTTCGGAAGATTGACCAGTACTTCCCCGATTGCTCGCTCCAGGGCTTCAACCGTTGTGTATGAGTCGGTAACAAAGAGTGGTGTCTTGTCAGGAACGAACAAACGCTCATGTGAGACGGCCTTGCCAAATCGTTCGAGAATGAGCGTTGAACTATCGCGGTAGAGGGCGTAGCGCATAAGGCGAGCTTCGAGGTCATCGACCGTTTGTTCTTCCTCAGGGGTGAGGTCGAGGACCGGTAAGAGCGACTTCGATTTAATGAGGAGTAGTGTTGCCGCAATCTGCACAAACTGGGCAGTATTCGGGAGTGAAAGTTCTTGCATCAAGGATACCTGCGCCATGTACTCGTCAGTTACCGCAGCGAGGCTGATGTCGTTAATGAGGAGCTTTCGCTTTTCCACGAGCTCCAACAAAAGATCCAGCGGCCCTTCAAAGGCATCTGTCTTGATGGCGAACATTGCAGTAGTCACGGTCTCATCCATGGAAGAAATTGTAGCACGCTCTGCAACCCACCGTCACAACCATCTACAGCCACCAAGCAAAATACAGGGGTTTAACCCCTGTATTTTTATGATCCTTAGCTCTGTGGGTGAAAATCGCGCGTTGCTTCCATGAGGACCGTGTCAACGCGCTTTATGAGTGGAAATGGGTCTATGTACGGGGCGCGGTGCGCTTGGTAAACCTCGGCGGTCCAGCCGAGGTCAAACTTTGGCCTCAGGTCAGGCTCTTTCTTGGAGAGAAAGTAGAGTTGAAACAGTGGTTCAATTTTATCAATCGCTTTAACGAAGCGAGCTTCGGCTGTTGCTTGTGCGTTGAATTCTGCAAACAGCTGCTCAAGTGCTGCCGTGAGGTGCGGAGCAGCGTTTGCTATGAGAGCAACTTCTGCTTCCAGTTCGGCCTGCTTATGCGCTTCGGTTTTGGTTCTGGTAGTCATATCGGTCACCACCGCTTCAGCAATATCGTGCCAGGTGGCCATTGATGTCACCTTTTCTCGATTAAGTATGTCTGGCGTTGCAACGAGTGGAAAGAACCAATCAATGAGAATGTGCATGCCGTAGATGTGTTCTGCAACGGACTCAGTTTCATCGACGCCGCCGCGAACGTGTGCCCAGCGAATGGTGTGCTTGAGTTGATAGTAGAGGGCAATTTTATCGAGCTCGGCAAGAACAAATGCATCGTCAGTCAGAATTTTTTCTTGTATTTCAGAAATAGTCATACACATTTCTGGCTCAAAATACAGGGGTTAAACCCCTGTATTTTGAGCCATTAAACTAATATTGTTCGGCGAAACGGACGAGTAAACGCACTGGTTCACCAGTGGCGCCTTTAGCGAGCTTATCACTCGCTATTGCATCCATACGAGGCGC
Source organism: uncultured Candidatus Saccharibacteria bacterium (assembly GCA_964425655.1). Classification (GTDB taxonomy): domain Bacteria; phylum Patescibacteriota; class Minisyncoccia; order Phycocordibacterales; family UBA918; genus OLB19. The sequence continues at coordinate 10,690 of CAYRMU010000020.1, forward strand.
CATGTCGATGTGTGCCCAGGGTACGTTCTTTGGTGCGAAGTTATGGAGAAATGCTCCACCCTCAATCGTGCCACCAAAGCGGGAGAAGTTGGTGGCGATGTTACTGATGTCAGCCCGATTACTCTTAATGCTGCTCTGGTACTCGTCCCAGAGTGGGAGTGGCCAGAGGAGGTCACCGCTCTCCTCACCTAAGGCGCGGAGCTTTGTCTCGAGCGCATCGTCCTTTGTCATGAAAGCACTCGCCTGCTGCCCCAAGGCTGAGAGTGCGGCGCCGGTAAGGGTTGCGACATCGAGAATTGTGCCTGGGTTGAAACGCTCTGAGTACGTGAGAGTATCTGCGAGGACCAGGCGCCCCTCAGCGTCGGTGTGAAGGATTTCCACCGTCTTGCCGTTCATAGCAGTCACGATATCGCCCGCGCGCATTGCTTCACTTGAGACAGCGTTCTCAGCGGCAGGAACGATACCTATCACGTTCTTCTTGAGGCCGAGCTTTGCTATCGCACTCATGGCGCCAATCACCGCTGCGCCTCCTGACATATCGAGGTGCATATCGTGCATCGAGCCCGATGGCTTTACATTGAGTCCACCTGTGTCATAGGTAATCCCCTTCCCAATCAATACCAAAGGCTTAGCACCTTTTGCGTTTTGCATTTTTCCTTTTGCACTTCTATCTCCCCAGTATTCGATAACGATGAGCTTTGTTTCAATCTTGGTACCACCGCCGACAGCGAGGAGGAGGTTCATCTTGAGCTTCTTGAGCTCGGCTTCATTAAGGACCTTAATTGTCGCCTTGGTCCCCTTGATGGCCTCCTTTGCAGCTGCACCGAGCGCCGTTGGGGTCATATCGCTGGCTGACTTATTGGCGATGTCGCGCGTCGTGTTCGCAGCCTGTCCAACGATGAGTCCGGTTCTAAAGGCCGTCTCTCCTTCTTTCGTGGTAATGCCACAAACAACAATCTCCGTGAGTGACTTACTCTCGTCGCGCTTCGTTTTGTAGTGGGTGAACTCGTAGCTTGCAAGCGTGAGGTTTTCAGCGAGGGTGCGGTAGAACCAGGCGTTTCCGAGGGCTTGAAGCTTTGGGTAAGTTGCGTTATCAAGCTGCAGCGCAATCTGCTCAAGCTGGTGACCCTTGGCTGCTTGTACGATACTGCGCGCAAGGGTACGGAACTGCCGAGGGGTGAGTTCGTCTAGCTTCCCTGCTCCCATCCGGTACTCTAAGTGACCTTCAGTTGTTTCCACTAGTCGGTGCCATGAGTTCTTATCTTCGGTCACTACAATACGGGTGTACTTGCTCGGCTGTTCAGTGAGTGCCTTCTTCGCGATGGTAATTTTGGTTGTCATGACTGCAATTATACCAGAAATACAACAACGGCCGGAACGCGTAGCGTTCCGGCCGTTATTTGGGGCTATGTAGGTGTACTACTCAGCCTTCGCTTCCCCACCTCCCTCTGAGAGCAAGGTGTCGATGCGGTTGATGTCACGTGGGAATGGAGTCGCCTCCTTCACGTTTGGTAGGTTGAGCATACGGGCGGTAATGCGCTCGAGGCCAGTTGAACATCCACCGTGTGGAGCAACACCGTACTTGTGGTGCATGAGGTAGAAACCAAACTTGCTTGGGTCGAGGCCACGGCGCTCCATCTTGGCAACCATAGTTTCGTGGTCATGGTAGCGCTGCGCACCACTGTTGATCTCGAGTCCGCGGAAGAGGAGGTCGAAGCTGCGGCATAGTTCTTCCTCGCCTGGCTTCTCAAGTGAATAGAAAGCCCGCTTGTGCGTTGGGTACTCGGTGATGAAGACGAAGTCACTGCCGTGCTCCTTGAGCGCGTACTGGCAGATAAGTCGTTCATGCTCAGGCTCAAGGTCTGGTTCACCGAGACTCGTTGTACCAAACTCGCGATCGATGATGGTCTGCGCTTCTTTAAGGGTAAAGACAGGAAACGCACCTTCTGGAATGGCGGCTGGTGTGGTGTTGAAGCGAGCAAAGACGTCTGCGTGTTTGGTCGCAACCGCTGTGGCCACATCACGAATCACTGCCTCGAGCATGTTCATGACATCGGTGTGGTCTTTGATGAAGCCCATCTCAAAGTCCATCTGCGTAATCTCGGCCAAGTGGCGCGTAGTGGCCGACTTCTCGGCGCGGAAGATTTTAGCAATCGTAAACACGCGCTCAAAAGCACCGGTCATGATTTCTTTATAGAGTTGTGGACTGGTCGCTAGGTTTGCCGTACGTCCATTGAAGTACTCTACCTTGAATACCTCAGCACCACCTTCTGCGTCACTCCCTACCAAGGCTGGTGACTGAAACTCCAAGAAGTCGCGGTTCATGAGTGCGTTACGGTAGGCTTGTACAATCGTTGCCGCTACCCGGAAGATATCTTGTGAACGCTGCATCTTGAGTGTGAGAGGGCGGTTGTCGAGGATAGTTTCAAGTGATAGCTCGCCGTCAAAATCAAACGGCATCGGCGCAGCTTTGTTGAGGATGGTGATTCCCGTAATCTCGAGCTCAATGTCGCCATTGGGTACGTTCGCGTTCACCATCTTCTCTGGTCGTTGGTTCACGATACCAGTTACTGCAACTGCACATTCTTGACTGAGTTCTTTGGCGACTTCAAGTACTTCAGGCTTGCCGAAGACTACACCTTGGATGATGCTGCTGCGGTCACGGAAGTCGAAGAAGGCCATCTTCCCCTGGAAGCGGGCGACATTCACGACGCCGTTGATGAGTACTTCACTGCCGATGTGTTCACGTAAGTCTTTAATGAGTGTTCGTTCCATAATATTTTTTTGATTCGTAGGGACAAAAATAGCCCCTAGAAACACATAGATTACCTAGTATGTTTATAGGGGCGATTCCAAGCTGTGCTTAGTCGCGGTGCCACCCTACTTCCCTCTTTCACCGACCCGGAAAAAGAGACTCTTTT
>CAYRMU010000021.1:0-7435 GCA_964425655.1 uncultured Candidatus Saccharibacteria bacterium
GCCGAACTATGGAATAAAAAAGTAGTGGCGGTAAACCACATGGAGGGCCACGTACTTGCTTCGGTCTACGACGTTGTCGAAGACAACAAGTTAGCTCAGATTGGTTTCCCGGCAATCGCACTCCTTATTTCTGGTGGTCACACCGAACTCCTCCTCATGAAAAACTGGGGACAGTATGAAAAAATTGGCCAGACGCGTGACGATGCCGTTGGTGAAGCCTTTGATAAGGTCGCTCGCCTACTCGACCTCCCCTACCCAGGTGGCGCTGAGCTTTCAAAGCTAGCCGCAGTTGGACGCAAAGCAAATGTAGCGCCATTTAAAGTTGCGCTACCACGCCCGATGCTCAAATCGGGTGACCTCGATTTTTCCTTCTCTGGCCTCAAGACGGCGGTTCGCTATGCCATAGACGAAACGGAACTTACTGATACCGACAAGCAAGCTCTCGCTCGTGATTTTGAAGATGCCGCGACTGAGGTACTCGTGAAGAAAACGAGTGACGCGGTGGCCCTCAATGGTGCCAAATCCCTCATCGTGGGTGGTGGTGTCTCAGCCAACCAGTACATCCGTACCGAGCTCAACCGTCACTTCCTTCAAGAGCACCCTGACTGCGAGCTCTACTTCCCGACTCCTGGCCTTTCAACCGACAACTCCATCATGATTGCGCTCGCTGGTCATGCGCATGCCAATAGTGCGAGCAACCCCGCTGCAGCGAAGCTCTTTAAGGCGGAAGGAAACCGCTCAATTACGAATAATTAATACAGCTATTTATAATATTGACTTGTTGATTTATTTGTGTTATTATCTAAGTAGTGCACCATGGCTTAAGGAGACTACGAACGATGGAAAATCGTGGAATTGCTGCATTTCTGACCAAAGTCTTGAATTCAGAAGGCTGGAAGAAGGAGACTTCACAAGCCTTCATGGCATTCTACAATAATCAGTTCTCACCGAGTACCAGGTTTGACACTGACGCGCTATTGAGTGAAATAACACTGAAAGACCACGAGCGGCAGATGTCGATTCTCCGGCGCTGGTGGGGCATTGGCCAAGATGCAGAGTCTGCGGCAGCCATTGCACGCGATTATGGGGTCACGGATACGCGAATCTTCCAAATCAAGGATGTGGCTACTCGCCAACTCCTTCGTCCCAGCACCCGTCAGAAACTGATTGAAAACCTGAAGCACATGGGGTTCACCTTCTGAACTTCCCAGCGCCCGACTCTCTTAAGAGTCGGGCGTCTTCTATTCTTCAAACAATCCTTATTTCATGCTACGATTCGCTTCTAAGCCTTTAACCTATGAGCGAGCAAAATAATCAACCACAGCCCAATATCCCTGAGGTATTTTTAAAGCCGTATGACCCACAAGCCACCGAAAACCGACTCTACGCAATGTGGGAAGCCTCAGGGTTTTTCAACCCGGACGTCTGTATCGAAAAAGGGGTGACTGCCGCTGATGCAGAACCGTTTTCGATTGTCCTCCCTCCCCCAAATGTGACCGGCACCCTCCACATGGGTCACGCCGCCATGCTCGCTATTGAAGACATCCTCGTGCGTCACGCTCGTATGAACGGCAAGCGAACCCTCTGGATCCCAGGAACAGACTCAGCCGCCATCGCTACCCAGTCAAGGGTAGAGGGCGAACTCTACAAGAAAGAAAAGCTTACTCGCCACGACCTCGGCCGCGAAGAGTTCTTGAAGCGCGTGTATGCTTTTGCCGAAGTTAGTAAAGACACCATCATCGGACAGACCAAGAAGATGGGTTCAAGCCTTGACTGGTCGCGCTACGCCTTTACGCTCGACGATGCCCGCTATACCGCCGTAATGACCGCCTTTGTACGCATGTACGATGCTGGGCTTATTTACCGTGGCGCCCGCAGTGTGAACTGGGACCCGAAGATGCAAACAACGGTATCTGACGACGAGATTGAACACGTCGAACAGAAAGACCCATTCTACTACTTCAAGTACGGACCGTTTACGATTGCCACCGTACGACCGGAAACGAAGTTTGGTGACAAGTACGTCGTGATGCATCCCGATGATGCGCGGTACAAGGAGTATACCCATGGGCAACAAATTGAGGTGGAGTGGATTAACGGCCCAATTACCGCCACTATCATCAAAGACGAAGCAGCAGACCCAGAGCTCGGTACTGGTGTAATGACCATTACCCCATGGCACTCACAGGTAGACTTTGAAATTGCTGAACGTCACGGGCTCGACAAGGAGCAAGTTATCGATGAGCGCGGCATCCTCCTCCCAATCGCTGGCGAATTCGCTGGGCAACACATCAAGAAAGCCCGTGCGGCCATTATTGAAAAGATGCAGGCAAAAGGACTCATAGAAAAGATTGACGAAAACTACGTGCACAGTATCGCGACCAACAGTCGCGGCGGCGGCACCATCGAGCCTCAGATTAAAGAGCAGTGGTTCATCAATGTGAACAAAGAGTTCACCATGGGTCACTCTGAGGTACCAGGTGTAGCAGAGGGCGACACGGTAACCCTCAAGTCACTGATGATTGCCGCAGTGGAGAACGGCGGTGTCGCTATCTTCCCTGACCGTTTCAACAAAACGTATTTCCACTGGATTACCAACTTGCGCGATTGGTGTATCTCACGACAGATTTGGTACGGACACCGTATCCCTGCCTGGTTTAAAGATGGCGAGGTGAAAGTACAGATTGAGAACCCAGGCGAAGGCTGGCAGCAAGACCCTGACACCCTCGACACCTGGTTCTCGTCTGGACTCTGGACCTTCTCAACGCTTGGCTGGCCTGCAAAGACGCCCGACCTTGAAACCTACCACCCAACCACCGTCCTTGAAACTGGCTACGACATTCTCTTCTTCTGGGTAGCACGTATGGTCCTCATGAGCACCTTCCACCTTGGCCAGGTACCGTTTAAGAATGTGTACCTCCACGGGCTCGTGCGCGATGAGAAAAATCGCAAGATGAGCAAGAGTCTCGGAAACACCGTTGACCCACTCACGATGATTGAGAAGTACGGTGCTGACGCAACCCGTCTCTCACTAATCATTGGGGCTGCTCCGGGTAATGACGTCCCGCTCTCGGAAAACCGCGTGAAGGGATACAAAAACTTTGCCAACAAAATCTGGAATATCACCCGCTTCATCTTGACCCACACCAGCGATATGGATGCTGGCAGTACCGCACCAAAGAGTGCTCGTGACGAAGAGATTTTGGCTGGCCTCCGGAGCGCGGTGGCAGACGTCACTGGAGAGATTGAACGTTTCAACCTCTACCTCGCCGGTGAGAAAGCCTACCACTACGTCTGGAGTGAACTGGCAGACGTTATCCTTGAAGAATCTAAGCCAATCCTCGCTGGCGAAGACAAAGAGGTGCGCGCAGCACGGCAAGCTGTGCTGGCAGAGTGCCTCACGACCTCACTAAAGCTCCTCCACCCTTTCATGCCGTACGTGACCGAAGCTATTTGGCAAGAACTCCCGCGCCACATGAAAGACACTGATATACTCATGGTAAGTAGCTGGCCAAAAAGTAGTACAGACTAGGTTAGCGTGCGCAGCACCACCGACACCACATGGGCCGGTGGTGTTTTGTATTTTGTTTAATATGTGTTATAATTTGAGAAGCAACAAGAAGGAGTACACCCCATGCCGAGCACAGTGCACAACAGTGAAATTCTTTATTTCTGTGACGGCTTCCTCTCACTCCAGCTGGGCAAAATCCAGCTGAAAGTGCGGGCGAGCTTTGAGGAAGAAGGGCCGTACGGTGGCACATTCACCGGAACAGTTGATGACGGCCCCGTAGCCCTGCTTATGAAGACAGTGATTGTGACGAGCCCTGACCTCATTCGGGCCCGCACACACTTCAAGCCGACTCCCCGACCGACAACCCGCCCCTACTACTGATACATGTTCATGAGGCCAGACCCAGCACACGTTGTGCTGGGTTTTTTAGTTGCATTCGTGGCCCATCTCCGCTATATTCAGAAAAGAAATCAGTACAACAATACGGGGGGACATCGCCATGCATAGGCCACTGATTGAGCCGTGCTGCAAATTCTACTACTGTACAGGTATTATCTTTAATAACGGCAGGTTTTCCTTTAGCTGGAAAAATATACGTTTCTATGGATGCAACGGTACCTGGGAATCACACGCTAGCAGCGTTCGACTTGAAGGCGTACTGCGAGAGCCGACCGACCTGCGGGGCGTGACCATACAAATTGAAGTGCTGCGCGATAGGAGCAGAGGCTACTTTACCGTAAGTCACCAATCACGACTTCCATCGGAAAAATTTAGTCTGCTCATACTTGAGCATCGTACCCGAAAGATACACCCAGTAATTGCTCGAATTGAGTTTATCGATCAACAGAATCTTCAGCTTGCAACATCGCCGACAGAGCGACTCATTATGACGCGTAATCGCCGACAGAAGCATACTGACACCTGGGGTCCGCGTATCTTCCATGGACTCATGACCGGAGTTGGTCCTGTCACCATCTATGTATAAAACCAAAGGCAATGCACTCTGCGTTGCTTTTTTTGGTGCACAGCTATGCGACGGGTCAGCCATGGCAGCCTGCTACAATATATGGACATGGAATCAACCTACTTTGCGATAGCGTTTTTGGGCGGACTCATCCCTGCCCTCTTTTGGTTATGGTTTTGGTTACGTGAGGACCGTGAACGTCCAGAACCATACCTACTCATCGCGCTGGCATTTATTGGCGGTATGATGGTAGTACCTATCGCACTCCCACTCCAAAAACTTGCAATGGAGTACTACCAAGGTGACAATCTCATTCTCATTTGGGTAATCATTGAAGAACTCCTTAAGTACGCGGCCGCGCTTATTATTGTGCTATGGAACCGAGCAGTTGATGAACCAATTGACCTTATTATTTACATGATTGCGATTGCACTTGGATTTGCAGCCCTGGAAAACGCCCTCTTTATTTTCAACCCACTTGTTTCGGGCGACCTCACAAATTCACTCTTGACGGGTAAATTCCGGTTCATTGGTGCTACCTTGCTCCACGTACTTGCCTCAGGGACAGTTGGTGTCTTCCTTGCTTTGGCCTACTACAAGAGCGCTCTCCAAAAGCTTTGGTGGGGCACGTTCGGCCTCATCATAGCGGTCATCCTTCACGCCCTCTTCAATTTCTTTATTATGGATGCAAGTGGCGGCACCATTCTCGGCGTCTTCCTCTTTGTTTGGATGGGACTCATGGTGCTCATGCTTATTTTTGAAAAGGTAAAAATACTTGAAGCCGAACACCGGCCAGCAGAAACCAGGCGTACCTAACGAGTATTTATTCAGGTACAACCCTGAACATTCTCCTAAAATGCAGTACAATATACACATACGTGCTCATTAACCGTACCTAAAAATTATTCCGATGAAAAAACCAACTTTTCTTGAACGCCTTACTGGCGCTGTCCAAGCCGACAAATACGACGATGTGCTCGATGAGGCACATGAGTTTGGTGCGGAAGATGATGTCGCCGTCAGTCACTACGAAGACGACACAGAGTGGAATGGCAACGACGCCCACCACGAAGAGCCTCAAGAAGGCGAGCTCCCCGTTGATATGTACCATACGGGCGATGCCATCATCATTCGTGCACTCGTGGCCGGAGTATCACCAGATGACTTAGACATCGCTATCACACGCGACATGGTAACCATTAAAGGGCGACGCGAAGAGTACCAAGAAGTTGGTGACGAGGACTACTACCACCGCGAACTTTTCTGGGGCTCATTCTCTCGCACCCTCCTCCTCCCTGAAGAAGTACTCATCGATGAAGCTGAGGCACAGGAAAAGCACGGTATGCTCGAAATTAAACTTCCAAAAGTAGATAAGGAGCGCAGTACACGCCTGAAGGTACGAACAAACATCGTTCAAAAGTAGTACCCAAACAAAAAACCACCTCAGCGGTGGTTTTTTGTTTGGGTGGTTACTAGCGCAAAATTTCTGTAGTTGCTGGTAGCCTTGCCTCGATTATTTCCATATCACCGTTTGAGACGGCGTTACCACGGACATCGAGCAAGGTGAGCTTTTGCAGGTTACCAAGCTCATGCGGTAACCCAGTGAGGTCGTTATTGGAGAGATTGAGGATACGAAGTTCGCTCAGCTGGCCCACCTCAGCTGGAAGACCGGTGAACTGATTACCACTCAGGTCTAGGACCTGGAGCTGTGGCAGTAGACGAATTTCTGCCTTAAGTGAGCCGGCTAGACCGCGTCCAGACAAATCGAGTACTTGCGACATTTCTGCCAGTGCAATACCGTCGTACACGGTGATTTGCTTGCCTCCAGTCACAACTGGTGACGTTGTCGTCGAAACAGGCTCTGGCACCACCGCTGCGTCTACAGTGAGTTCTTCAGTAGTTGATTCGGGTGCGAGCACATCAGGGTAGTACTGCATTCCCACCAGTGCCGACACGACACCGATGATAAAGGCGAACAAAATATAGATAGCCATAGATTCATAGTACGCTCAATCGAAGATAGCACAAGGAACACGCTTGAGGGGCCGGTATGAAACGGCACCTTACGCAATAAACGCCCGGTACGCCGGCTCCTGCATGACAGCATGGGCCACACCACACACTAAAAGTACACGCTTCCCTTCCGTCAACTCAGTGAGCACTTTAGTGACCATGGTGCGATCGCGCAGCACATCAGCCGTCGCGGAGATAGTATTGAAAATAGTGAAGTCATTATCGTGCCGCGTCACTGCCCGCGGATCTGTGTATGAAAATGCTCGTTCGTAGTTATGCAGTACAAGATCACGTTGCAGCACGGAAACAGCGTACCTGAGAATATCTGCAGCATCGTAGGTTACATCCAGCCACTTAGTTGCCTGTCGAAATTCATCCATGAACGGCTCGATATAGACATCAAACGAAAGGCTCTCCCCCTGGGCAATGTACTGCGGCAGTAAGCGCAGTACATACCAGGTGACCACATCGAGCTTAGAGAACCCGAGACTGAGCACATACGAGAAGAGTATGTCATCGGCTGGCTCTACTGGTTGCCAAGCAATACCTCGTCGTACCGCGTGCACGACTGCGTACACCGCTTCCCCGCCGCGGGCAGCTGCAGCTTCGAGGGTTAATCGAGGTAGGAGCTCACGACCAAGTGCCTCTTTAAAATCACTATCCATTCCCTCAACACAGACACTGTCAAACGGAACATGAGCAAAAATAGAATCAAGTAGTGAAAACGCCGGGTGTTCACGCTCGTGCACATGGTTCACACCTACTACCGTCACACTGCCGCCAGTAGCAGCAAGTTGGTAGGTATAGGGCACTTCGTGCTCCATTTCCACGTACGCTTCTATAGGGATGATATGTTCAAGAACTGATGGAATTGTCCTCATGCGTAAAAAGTATAGCACTTCCGGTACGTGGTTATTTGAGCTCTGTGCTCTGCTGTTTGGTATTGC
>CAYRMU010000021.1:7535-13423 GCA_964425655.1 uncultured Candidatus Saccharibacteria bacterium
CCCGGCTCGCCGGCCCAAAGGGTCCCCGGCTCCGCCTTTCGAGCCTGCTTCCAAGCTACATATAGCAACAAACCCGACACATACGTGTCGGGTTTGGCTATATGTGCTTGGAAGCAGGCTCGAACTGCTGACCCTTCCCTCTTCAGGGGAATGCTCTACCAACTGAGCTATCCAAGCGGGTTTTGCCCATAGGCAAGTGCCGGCCATTGTACCTTGTTGGCTGGGTTTTTTCAATGGTTAGGGCTGTTCCTTGATAAAGCGCTCCAGTACCTCAAGATTTGAGAGTGACTCGAGGCGCTCAAGTGCGCCGCCATATGAACTCTCCATCGAAGCCAAGTAGGGTGCAATAACGTAGAAATAGAGCAAAAACGGCAAACCGAGGAATATACCGTAGAAAATGACCCGCAGCCAAAACCCCCAAACGGCATTGCGATGGAGTTTGTGGAGCAAACGATTGTTCTCTTCTAAAAGCTCAGTATTTCGCTTGAGCATTTGCTTCATTTCGGCATGTTCAGCTTCGGGATGCATATACGTAGATTATATCACTACACAACAGCATAATATGCTACAGTAGTGCTCAAAACTGCCTCTGTAGCTCAATGGATAGAGCTACCCCGTCCTAAGGGGGAGATCCTGGTTCGATTCCGGGTGGGGGCACACGCACGTAATACAATCTTGACCAAAGAATACTATAGTGCATAATTTTGCCAGTTTTAACTTGGGAGTCATGCGATGTACCTTGAAGCCCTGCACTTCATCCTCGGTATAACCACCGGCAGCCTGCTTTACCATCATATACGCGGTCCTGACTGGAAGGTCTTTGTGAACGTTGCAATTGACCGGGCGGTTGTCATTCTGCTCTTTGTGCTTGTAACATCAATGTTCTAATTATATTCACGTATCACACAGCACACCATCAAGCTTGCATTGTTTGCAAGCTTTTTTTGTTACATATTTTTTGCCCCCTTTACACCCCTCCTTATCAAAGGTATAGTTTGCGCGGATTTGAACCTACGGAAAGGGTCACCCATGATTGTCTATCACGCTACAAAGCGTCAAGAAAATCTCGCCATGATTCTTGCTACTGAACAACTGTTGCCCGGACGAAACGTCGGTGACGGCCAGACACGGTACGTCCACCTGTCGAAAACTCCCTTTGTTGCCGGATCGTATGCGCTTGATGTGATTGGGCCCGACACCAACGAAGCATGGATCATTACCTGTGATATACCAGATGACACCGTCTTACTTCCTGATCCAAGTGGTGAAGGTGAAGTGTACGATGGAGAATGGGTAGTCCACGAAGGACCACTCATGGTACGTGTCATTAGCCTCAAGCATGTACCAAATGTACAGCAGTGGGAAGCACAGACCACCCGACTAGTGTCTTAATACGACAAACCCCACACGAAACGTGCGGGGTTTTTTAATCTCCGGTGATAATCAACTACGCAGCCAACAGCTCTGCAATTTTCGCTTCATCAAAACCAACAATCACATCATCACCAATCTGGATGACCGGGACACCCATCTGACCGGTAATGTCGATCATTTCTTTACGCTTATCGAGATCAGATGCAACATCATGCTCAGTGTACGCCACACCATGCTCGGTAAAGTAATCTTTCGCCATATGGCAGAAGTGACACACGGGAGTACTGTAAATAGTTACTGTTTTCATTGTTTCAATGACTTACGAATTTTAAATTGCGACAATGCTACCAGTATACAACACAGGGAGCGGGAATCGCGAACTACTAGAGTAGTATACACCCTGGGGTATACTAGCGCCAGAACTGATACCACGGGTGCTTCTCTACTGGCGTCGCCACTGCTTCGGGCGGCAAAGGGGGCTCACCAGTTAGAATAACCACCTGCTCCCCTGCTCGTGCCACATCAAAGTTCTTACGAATTTCTTCTTCAACACCGCGCGCCCCCTCGAGATACTCTACTCGCTCATTGAGCTCCACTTCACGAGCCTTAAGCGCCGCTAACTCTTGCTCTGCCGCGATACTACGCGCAGCCATTTCTCGCTCTACCTTGAAACGCTCTACAACACTCACCAAAAGGAGCACCGCCAGTAGCGAGAGAACTATGAGTACTGGACGAGAATACCACCAGCCAACCCATCGATTTTGCTTTCCAAACTGCATATAAATTGTGCTATGATTGTAGCACTTTTAGCAGAATTTCGGCATATATATGAGTTTTTTATTCCACAAACGTACCAAGAACACTATTAAATGGATCTGGACTGTGATTGCTATAATCATCATCCTCAGTATGGTGTTTGCCTACTCGGGCAGTGGCGCGATGTTCTTCTAGTCGTACCTGCAAAAAAATCCAAACAAAAAGGTCGACGCTAGACGTCGACCTTTTTGTAATGATACTATTCATCTTTTATCATCTTCATAAACACATCAGGCGAGATGTGAACCTTGCCGCGAGCCTGCATCTTCGCTTTCCCCTTCTTCTGCTTATCGCGGAGCTTATTCTTACGAGAGATGTCGCCACCGTAAAGGTACCCAGCTACGTCTTTCTGAATGGCTGAAATCTTCCGTGACGCAATAAAGCGGCCCATCGCCTTGGTTTGAATCTTGATGATAATCTGCTGGCGCGGGAGGGTGTTAGCGAGTTTCTCAACGACCGCTTTGGCGTCTACCTCAACGCGACGAATACCAACTACCCGAGAAAAGGCTGTTACCACCTCATCGTTAATATATACATCGAGTCGTGCTACAGCAGCCCCGCGCATTTCAGCAATTTCATACGAGAGTGAGGCGTACCCACTACTAATGTTTTTGAGCTTATCAAAAAAGCCACGCATCAGTTCACGAAGCGGAATCTCAATCGTTAAGAGTGTGCGCCCATCACCAAAGAGCTCAGTATCAATCACGCTCGATTCATGATCGAAGAGGAGGTTCATGACCGGACCCATGTAATCACCCGGCATGATGATTTGCCCTAACACCCACGGCTCACGAATGGTTACGTGCTGCCCTGAATCTGGGAATCGTGAAGCGGCATAGACCGACTCAACTTTCCCGTCCGGCCAGGTAACTTCGTACGAAATTGATGGTGCGGTAATAATGAGCTCAATGTTGAACTCGCGACGCAAGCGCTCAGTCACAATCTCCAAGTGGAGCATGCCCAAAAACCCACAGCGGAAACCACGGCCGAGAACCCCTGAAGACTCTTCTTCGTACGAGAGTGAGGAGTCAGACAGCTTCAGGCGATCAAGCGCTTGACGGAGCAGCACAAAGTCATCCTGCCCCTCAGGGAATACCGAGGCCCACACAACCGGCTTCGCTTCTTGGTAACCAGGAAGCGGCTCAGCGTTTGTGCGTACCTCCATCAGGGTGTCACCCACACCAGCTACACCTGCCTCTTTGATACCCGTTACAACGTACCCAATCTCACCCGCCTCAAGAATACCGGTCGGCACTTCGCTCGGTGAGAGGATACCGACATCGAGCGCCGTAAAACTCTTGCCACTGTTTGCAAACCGTAGGGTGTCACCTTTTTTCACAACGCCATCAACCACTCGCTGGTACACAATAATTCCCCGGTGATTCGAGTACGAGAAGTCAAAGACAAGACCTCGATACGGCGCCTTGGTGTCGAGCGTCGGTGGTGGAATTCGCTCGCAGATAGCATCAAGGAGCGCTGGTACGCCAGCCCCCGTCTTTCCAGAGACGGTCAAAATGTCATCAGGGTCGCAGTCGATAATACCCATGATTTCCTCCTTCACATCGTCGATACGTGCGTGAGGTACGTCAATCTTGGTCAAAACCGGAATAATCTTGAGGTTATGATCTTTGGCCATCTGGAGCGTCGTCAGTGTTTGCGCTTGAATCCCCTGTGTACTATCGACGAGCAGAAGTACCCCCTCCACCGCGTTAAGCGCTCGACTAACTTCGTAGGAAAAGTCGATGTGTCCGGGAGTATCAATAAGATTTAAAATATAGGAAACACCACCCTTCTCGTAAAGCATACGAGCTGGCTGCATTTTGATAGTAATTCCCCGCTCTCGCTCGAGCTCCATTGAATCCAAGACCTGCTCCTTCATGAGGCGGGCCTCAACAGTCTTTGTCACCTCGAGCATACGGTCAGCCAGTGTAGACTTACCGTGGTCAATGTGGGCAATAATACTAAAATTGCGAATCTGCTTTTCCATATGTGTTGCGGTACTCTACACGAAAAAGGGCCTAAAGTACATCGTCCTGGACGGTGACCACTTCAGTTTTCTTGAGTCGCCCATGGAGTGAAAGACCGATTTCTCTGAGCTCAGGGGCTTGCGTGACGTAGTAGGTTGCAATCACGCCCAGCACACCCATAACGCCCCCCATAAGCCCATGGAGAAGGACACCGATAAACGCCTCTGGATTGATACCAAACACAAAGAAGTTGAGGGCTACGTAGGCAGAGAATCCCCCCACCAAGCCAGCTGCAATCGCTCGAAAGAACGGCAGGATAAGCTCGCCAAGCGGTAACTCAAATTGACGAGCAGCGTAGAAGAGCATGACGGCTGTCTGAAACAGCATGCCGAGACTATACCCGGCGGCAATTACAATCACCTCAGAGCCTGGTACCGATGCGATGCGGAGCCACGCATTGATTGCTTCATACATTGGTACGGCGCTTCCGTACGTGGCATAGAGCGAGTAGGTAGCGACAATCGTTACGAACGTACCCCACAGCGCCACCAAGAACGGCACCCTTGTGAAGCCGCCGGCATAGAACGTCCGAACAATGAGGAGATTCACTGCCTGCGCGACGAGCGAGACTGCAAGTATTGCCATCACCGCTGCAGTTAAACGGGTATCAGCCCAATCGAAAGACCCACTACCAAGCACAACACGTACCATTTGTGCCCGGAGCACAATGATGAGTCCAATGATCGGGACTGACCAAAATATCAGGTGCCGGAGCGCGGTCATAACATGGAACTTAAACTCGTCACGTTTACCCGACGCAAATAAATCAGCCAGAAGCGGAAAAGCAGCAATCGAGTAGCTCGCACCAATAACGGCGAGTGGTACTGACTGTAGGTTATACGCAAACTGGAACACTGCTACCGAGCCTAGTGCCATGAGACTCGCAATCGCGACCAGCGCCATGAGTGACACTTGATGGAGTGCCAGGGTTAGTGCCCGCGGGATAGAAACTGCGAGCACCTCCCTAAGTGTTGCCAGTGATGGCCGCAGTACCAATCCAAAACGCAGCTCACTCATCGCTACGAGCGGCCACTGCACTGCAAGATGCGCAAGTGCTCCTATGACAACACCATAGCCAAGTCCAGCAGTACCAAAGATTGGGTACAAGTACGCAATACCGATGATAATGCCAATGTTGTACAGGAGCGGACTTATCGCATAGAGCACAAAGCGATGACCAAGCTGGGTAATTACACCAAACAAACTCGAGATACCAAGGAGCAGTGGCTGGAGCAAGAGTATACGGAGCAGCAGAACAATATCGCTCGTGTAGTCAACGAGGCCGGGAGCAATGAGTGGCACTAGGTACGGCGCAGCCACAAATACTGCCCCAGCAAGCACGATGTACGCTACGAGAAACAAACTGGCTACTTCACTTAAAAGTTGTCGTGCCTCACTACTATCACCCCGCTGTAGCCGTGATGAAACGAATGGAATGAGTACGTAGACTGAGAGCATTGATGCAAACAGCACGTACAACAAGTCCGGAATTCGAAACGCAGTGTAGTAGATATCGAGCTCAACACCTGCCCCAAACTGGTGCGCGAGGAGGCGATCACGAACAAGGGCGAGTATTTGCGAGCCGAGGGTAAATAACGCCAAAAGGTACGCGGCCTGATGGAGACCGCGTACCTCTTGGTACATCATGCGTATAACCCGCTTCACCATAGA
>CAYRMU010000022.1:0-2146 GCA_964425655.1 uncultured Candidatus Saccharibacteria bacterium
TGCATCGGTTTGTGGTACCGATAGTTCGGGTTCGATTCCCGGTAGCCGCCCAAAATGAAAAAACTCCTTCGGGAGTTTTTTGCGTTTTGGGCGGCTAAGCGAGCAAACTGCTTTGCTCGCGTCCGGGAATCGAAGGGCGGAGCCATGTCGTAAGACAGGCGAGCCGGGGTCGAGAACACTTAGTAGATTTGGAGTCGAAGACGAACAAATATACTTAGTGATTCGTGACCGAACTTCCTGGTAGCCACCCAAAACAAAAACACCCCTCCGGGTGTTTTGTTTCATTTCATTACTACCTGCAGCGCCGGCCTACCACCACAATCCGCTTATGCTATTAGCTTTCATGACAGCGCGAGTCTTGGCTCCAAAGTAGCCTTGGGCAGGTGCTATGCTGAACTTTGTCTGATAGGCAATGAGCGCTGCTGCAGTCTGTGGACCAAAGAGTCCAGTGGCTCCGGCCGGAATACTATGACCCTGCGCAATAAGAATATTTTGAAGTAGTATCACATCTTCCCCGCTCATACCGAGCATGAGATCACGAACTGGAACATCGCTGGTACTTGTTGCACTGAGAATATCTATGACGAACTGCGGTAGCACAATGCCAGCGGCTCGTGCTTTTTCAAAGATGGCACGGTTCTTTATAATTACATCTCGTATTTTAGCGTCGACCCCAACACTCGCTATGACCGGTGAGGGTGTCACTACTACCGAGTCGGTGGTGGTGGCAGTTTTAGCTTTTCTGGTGCCCCCACTACTACGGCCGCCGGTACTCTCTTCTTCCTCGTCTGGTGGACTTTCGTAGTCAGGATCATCTGTAAAGCCCTGGAAGCGTAGGAATGGGTAGCTCTCGTTATCGGTACCATTCATACCCCAGATGGTGGTAAAGTCCCAGCCAAAATAAGACTCAAACACGTACCGACTCTTCATACTATCCGTTGGATTACCAAAGATATCATCTAAACCGGCCGAGGTAGACTGGCCTGATGCCTCGGCATCCCAGTTGGAATCTACAACGGCTGAATCTGTAATTGATGCAACGAGCCCACCAGTAGATAGTCCGTCTACCAATCCCCGCGCGTAGGTATTAGTAGTGGTACTGATTTGCATTTCCCCAACCAGACCACCAATGAAGAATGCCCCGCTTACAGCTCCGCTCGCATACGCATTACTAATTTCAGAGTACCCAGAATAGCCAATTAAGCCTCCGGCAGTAGTGTCAGTTATCTCTATGTCACCGGTTGCATACACTTGATCTAGAGTTGAACCAAGACCACCAAGACAAGCAGTTGCACCAGCGAACCCGCCAGCGTAGCTCTCTCCCGAAACGTCACCGGTTGCATACGACTGCGTAATAGTACTGACCCCGCAGCCGGCAAGACCAGCAAATCCGCCAATGGTTGTGTCTCCTGATGCATTTCCCTCTGCATAACTTTCAGTGATAGCTGAACTAGACGCATTACCTACAAATCCGCCAACATACACATCTCCCAAAACGTCACCGGTTGCGTACGCGCCACTAATACTGGAACTCGAATCAACGAAACCAGCAAATCCACCGACTTCGTCATCACCAGTGACGTCTCCTTCTGCATATGCATCAGTAATCACGTCACCGTTACTGTAACCAATAAGGCCTCCAACCTTTGAGGCGGCTGCCGAGACATCTCCGGTCGCGTAGGCGTCAGAAACGTCTACCCCATTACTTCTACCAATCAATCCGCCGACCAGACTACTCGATGCAGTCACGTCGCCAGTGGCAAACGAATCTGCCACGCTCCCCTGATTCATCAGTCCCACTAGTCCACCAATGTACGCTCCCCCTGACACATTGCCAGAAGCTGACGAATGCGAGATTTCACTTTGACCATCAGAGCTAAATCCAACGAGACCACCAATGCTCTCTCCGTTTTTACCAGTACCATCTACTTCGTACCCCACAACATCACCGCTGGCGATACTGTATGTAATTGTTGAGTAGTTTAGGTGACCAACCAATCCGCCGACAGTCCACCCACCATCAATCCGAGCGGTCGATGTTGCGTAGCTAATTTCTGCATTCTCTGTATACCCAGCCACACCGCCGATGAAGTTACCGCTACCTTTGACGGCTTCGATGTGGATGGTTTCGTAAACGGATCTTGGA
>CAYRMU010000022.1:2156-13418 GCA_964425655.1 uncultured Candidatus Saccharibacteria bacterium
TACCGCTACCTTTGACGGCTCCACCCACCACAACATTCGTGATCGTACTATCTTCAGCGTAGCCAGCAACACCACCACCATTTTCACCCCACCGAGCCCAGACACATACTTTGGGATTGCAGTCATTTTGTGCATCTGCTGCCGCGCTCACGTTGACCCGCACATTTTCAATCGTACTGCTCTGTGCCCTGCCTACCAGTGCACCAACATAACGAAATCCTTTGACGTAGGCATTCTCGAGTTGCACATTGCGAATCAGTGCCCCTGAAGTGCGTCCAAACAAACCAATGTAGTCACTATCTACATCATCATCAGGATCTTCACCTGGTACATCATCAGCGCGCTCAACATATAAGTTAGAAATAACATAATTGCGCCCATTAAAACTACCGGTAAACGCGGTTGCTGCACCGCCGAGTGGGAAAAAGCCTGCACCCCCATTCCAGGTAGCAGTATCAGTACAGTCGATATTATTTTGGAGTTGGTAATTGGCAGCGAGATCATCACCAATTTCAAAAAGTTCGTCGCACGTGGTGATACGGTACGGATTGCCTGGCGTGCCGGCACCACCTCCCGAGAAAGCCTCAGCCTGCGGAGCCAGTAGCGCAAGGAGGAACAACGGCATAAGTAATACAATGTGACGCATGGGTGAAAGTTTAGTTGTAATGAATATCATTATTATACATGCTGAGTATCTAGTCACCCCCACATCACCACTTCTCTACCACGTTGCTTATGTATCTTTAGTGAAATAAAACTGTACACGAGGAGGAACCGAAAGACAGAGACAGTGGCTCCGGCCATCGTGAGGCAGAAGACCTATATCCATAGGTTTTTACACGGGTTCTCGCTATACTTTTGGTTATGGCCAGACCTTCACTGTCAAAAACCCAGTACGTACCAATCCTGATTGCCGGCTGTCTTGGTATTGGCAGTGCACTCTGGCTAACCACGCCGATAGAGCATACAACGCAGCGAAGTACATCAGATGCACCACACCGCACACAAGAACAGAATCCTGTACTACCGCTATACACCCCTGATGTCCAGCTCCTCAATCTCCGCGAACGAATGTCTGACGATCCGACGGCTATGGTGCATTGCCATGCGGAAGCACACGCTATCGGCCATGAAGCCTACCAAACACTCGGACAACACGCGCTACATTTCGCAGACCCTATGTGCGGGGGTGGATACCTCCATGGCGTTATTGAACAAGCATTTCTAGATAACGGAATGGACTTTCTGTCAGCATCACTACATGACACCTGTACCGATGACAATATGGAATCATGTCTCCATGGAGTTGGCCATGGACTCCACACCTTTTTAGGTAACGTGCCCGATGCCCTCGCTGCATGTAACCAAATTAATACCACGCACACCGATTGTTACGATGGCGTTTTTATGGACAGTTTCGACCATGAAGGAATGCCGACAGAGACCACACTGTCACCAAGAGAAGCCTGGGACATTTGCAGCACCTCTGCAGAGGCTGAACAGCCAAGTTGCTATTTTTACTTGCCCCGTACAGTGCCCCATGCAGACTACCAGTCAATTATTGATCTCTGTACTTCCCCAGACATAGGGAGTGGTTGGGCAGCTTGTGCTGAGGGTAGTGGTGTCTATTTCATGAAGTCTGTTTCTGGTTTCAACAAGGAGCTCTCTGTACAGTACTGCGCTTTGTACACCGACGTAAATATGGAAACGCTCTGTGTGAATGGTGTCGACCGATACGAACAGTACGGGGGACTCGAAAATTCACGGTGGCACTAGTGCAGTTATGCCCATTACCCGCCAGAATACGAGTGATATACTTAAAAAGTACCTAATAGTATGTCTCTACCTATACAGCGCTCCGCCAACGGCTTTACCCTACTCGAGCTTTTAGTCGTGATGGCGATTATTGCCATCTTCGCGGCAGTGATTTTAATCGGAACGGCTGAGAGTCGAACCAAGTCAAAAATAGCCGCAACAGAACTGGAATTGCGACAAATTCATAACGCGATGGAGCTGTACCGATCTGACTTCAACGAATACGCACCTCTTGGATCCGATTTTTGCAATATCTGTTCGTTTTGGGGCCCCGGGAATGCGGCCTGGGACGCCATACCAACTGGTGGCCCCGGGAAGTACAACTCGTACCCATACGCTACTGGGTCTTGGGATGACGACGTTCTTGATGCCTTGGATGCTGCGGGGTACCTTAAGAACCGTGGTGTAGTTGAAGATGATCCTTGGGGGAATGAATTTCTCTATGATAAGAACAGTAACGGGTTTTCGTGCAGGTCCTGGTCACCTGTTTGTAGTCGCGGTCCGAACGAAGTCCTTGAAACACCACACTGTCAGGCCAGTAACCGGCCACCGGTAGTGTCGGGTGATGATATTTGTATCTTTATTCACCCCTGAGCATAGCCCTCCACGACCAAACTATTCGCCTTACAGACAAAGCCCTACTAGCTTTAATACCCGCGCCTTAGTCAGGCACAACTGAGATGTACAGTGACTGCCTATGAAATTTGGTTTAAATTAATACACTCTAAGCATTCGTTCTCTTGAGAATAGAGTGATGCCAAACGGTACCAATCAGCCACATGATCAAACCTGGAACCATGGTCATTAGAGTCAGCCAGTGCACCATGAGCATAGTCCAAAGAAGGTTAGCCATAGATTTACCACCAACCGCACATGTCCCAGGAGAACCACCGCTTGACTCACAACCTAAGACAAACCCTATAAGAAAGGCAATCAAGGCAACAAGTAACGGGCCAAAAGCTATCCATAAACCTATACGAGAGACTAAGAGCCCCTTTGTTTTTGGTTCTCTGTGTCCATACTTATGTCTAGAGTACAAGTGCATAATTACGCCCACCACTATAAAAGAAAATGCTAAGAAGCCAGAAACCGTAAATAAAAAAGTGAACGTTTTGACACTGATTCCAAGCAATGACTGTAACGGGTACAGAATAATTCCCCGACCAAAAACCAAGGCTAAACCAATATAAATTAGATACAAGCTTTTTTTATGCATATACTTTTATCATACTGCATACAGTGGACCGTCCAAACAACTTATGAAGGACAAGTGATGTGCGTACATAGTGTATAGCAACGATACACCGAAAAAAATTACTTGGTTTCAAAAGATGTAAATGGCGACTTTTGATACCGAGAGGCATCTAACATCCTCTGACGCAGAGCTACCAACTTACCGCACCAACGCCTTCACGACATCTTCCCGCGTACCCCCGACTTTCTTTCCTGGATTGAGGCGGTTCTCACTGTCGTAGATAGTTTTTATGTTCGCAAATACACCGGCCAACTCAGGACCATAGAACTCGGTTAGGAACGGAGTCCGAATGATACCATCGCTATGGTCGGCACTCATGTTGCCATGGAGGCGTTTAATGAGGGTGAAGACTTCCTCCATGAGGCCGAAGATTTCGTCAGTGACTGTATCTTTTCGGAAATCGAATACCGGCACCACCCGGAATGAGCCGTCACCAATGTGACCATGAAAGCCGTAGATAATCCCGCGGCGCTCTAAAATGACAATGAGTTCATTGATAAACTCACCGAGCGTAGCCACTGGTACAATCACGTCTTCAATGCACGGCATGGCGCGAAACCCTTCTTCGTTATGGTCGCGCATGAGGGTAAATGAGTTGCGGCGCACGAGCCAGGCAGCGGTAACATGGGCTGGCTCAGTAACACTACGAACGAAGTAGCCTTTTGCTTCGAGTGCTTCGAGGCAGGCGGCCGCTTGGGCGCTGGTTGCCTCTGCCGTCTCTTCACTCAATTGCACCAAGATAAACAGCTCTGCATCTGGAACTACGTACGGCAAAATAGTGTCGGCGTGCTCACTGAGGTATTGGCGAGCGCGCGCAAAGGTATTTTTATCAAAGGTCTCCAATCCCTCTGGATGGTACAAAAATGCAGTTGCAACAATATCGGGCAAGTCTTTAAGCGCCTCAGCGGAAACAATGAGCAACTCAGTATGAATCGGAAGTGGCACGAGGCGAAGTGTGGCTTTGGTAATAATTCCGAGTGTTCCCTGGGCACCGACAATGAGCGGGATTTCGTTAAACCGACCGTTCCTAACCACCTCATCAAGGCGATACCCCGCCGCACTTTTTGGAACCTCCCCCACTGCAGCTTTCAGTGCTGCACCATACTCGTGAAAGAGGGCGATGAGTTGCTGTTCACGTTCGCTCTCTGCTTCAGCTATGGCTTTCTCTCTCAGTGTTACTACCGAACCATCAGCGAGCACCACCTCAAGCTCGAGCGTGTTTACGCCCGTGGCGCCGTGGCGCAAACTCTTCTCGCCTGAAGCGTTGTTGCCAAGCATTCCACCAATGCCGCAGAGACGGTTGGATGATGGATACCCAGGGAAAAAGAGGCCGTGCACTTTGGCTGCGTCTTCAATATCGCGGAAGTATGCCCCGGCTGCAACGGTGGCAGTTCTTGTCGCAGCATCAACAGCCACGTCGTTCATATAGCGTGTAAGATCGATTACGTAGCCTGTATTTAATGAGCCGCCACTCATGCACGTACCGCCAGCTCGTACCGAAACAGCCACTCCTTCACTCGCGGCTTTTTGTACCACCGCCTGTACCTCTTCGGTATTTTTAGGATAAAACACTGCTTGGGGCACCATTTTGAAATTACTCACATCGCGGCTATAGGTTTCAAGAACTGACGGCTCGCGGGAAACTTCAACTACATCAATATTTGTCATACGCATATATTGTATCACCGCACTACCCTTTGATTACCTTCCTTGCGTTCTTATGCCTTCAGTCCTATAGTACAAACAGAAACCGTAACCAGTGGAGGTTACTTTGTACCATGATACTGAGCACTACCGCATTAGTTTCGCTACCCCAGCGCAGCGCGCACTTGTTCCACCTGAAATTGTCTTCATCTGTCAGCGGCAGCAGCTACCAATCATTGTGGCGCGACTCGAGATACTCTCTCGTACGTACCAGCGAAGCGCTGCCACCTATTTTGACGAAGCAACAGTTCCCTTCACACTACCGTCGATGGATCTGTTTGCACAAAGTTTGTTTGGGTATGCAGACTGTGGGTACATAACCCTTGGGGAACATGAAGCTCGTTTTCATCTGCCACTGCAAGGTGCGACAATCGCTCCGTACACCGCCTTCACCCTACAACTTCTGAAGACGGCGCTTCTGGCACATGAACCTGAAGATGTGCCCCTGGGAAATGGAGTGCAGCAGTGTGAGCTAGATTTTTGTACGGATAACTTCCGTGAAAATGGGTATGGTCACGCTGTTGGCGGATACCTCTCGGGTGAAGTAACCACTTGGCTAGCCGCGTACCTCGCTCGTGAGACCACACACAAGTATCAAAACGGCGACGCGCCCATGCACCCAAGCGTAGTAGCTGCCATGAAAGACACCTGGTTAGCAACCGCCAGAGCCGACTGGCAAGAATACGTGAACGAATGTCGGGGGCGCATTACTCCCGATGGTGCATTTATTCTTGAGTGCTTTGGCAACGCCTGCGATATAGGGGTATACCCTAGTGAATTTAGTCCCGATGATTCAATTCATAGCATCGCATGCCACAACCTCGATACGGTCGAACAGCAACTAACGCTCATGGCGGGACTGGCCGAAATTTGTACCCTCGCGAGAAATGATTGATGCACCTCAAGTTCCCGCACGCCTAGGCGTGCGGTTTTTTGTAATCAAACCACTTCGTACAACGGCTCTGTAGATATACCGTCATGCGCGACGTATACTTATCTTTATGTACTATATTTTTGGAGCAATAGTTGTTGGCTGTATCCTTTGGACAATCGGAAGCTACGCCGTTATTTGGTCAATTGAAGAACCCGCGTATACCGTGAAAGAAGCTAGGGATGGGTATGAAATTCGTGAGTACGCCCCCTATATCAAAGCAGAGACCATAGTTACCGGAGATTATGACGAGGCTACCCGTAAAGGCTTTCAGATTATTGCTGACTACATTTTTGGTAACAACGTGACCAAGCAAAGTATCTCCATGACGACACCGGTCCTTGAGAGCCCGAGCGAATCAACCTCTGAAAAAATTGCCATGACCACACCGGTCCTTGAAACGGCCAATAACACGGCGACTCGCACCATTGCATTTGTACTACCATCGAGCTACACCCTCGAAACATTGCCAACCCCCAACAACCCCGCCGTCACACTCACCCTCGTACCCGCGCGCACCGTAGCGGTACTCCGGTATAGTTGGTACCCGACCGAGGCACGCACAGAAACAAGGAAGGAACTCCTCACCAGCTACCTACTCCGCGATAGCAAAACCATTACCGGCCCGATTGAAACTGCCCGGTACAACCCGCCACTCTCGATGCCGCTCATGCTTCGCAATGAAATCATAATTCCGATTGAGTAAGTACACATACAAAAAAAACCGCGAGCCAAGGGCTCGCGGTTTTATCTTTATACTTGCTTAGTAGTTCCAGTCTGCCTCCGCCTCAGCACCGAAGTCTCCTTCCATCATACCCTGCATCATTTCTCCCATCGCATCACCGAGACCACCGAACATATCGATAAACTCAATATCTGCTGGTGGTTCGAAGGTGCTGGCTTTTGCTGACCACCCCTTACAATCGTAGTCAGCTCCAGATTCTGGATCCTTGAGCCAGTCAATTGGTGACTCTGGCTTTTCTGCCCCCTCCATATTTGCGAAGGCAGTCATATCGATAAGGAGCCCCTGCTTCTCTTGTGGATCATCACCCCACATGTACATTTTATTTTCATGCTGAATCATGTACATCATTGCTTTTTCACCATCGATTACGGTATCTGCTTCCATGCGGAAACTTTCACCATCAATGTATACAACCCCTTCTGAGTACTCACCAGTTTGAGGGTCCTCACCTGAGAAGCGACACTCGACAGCATCGCCACCGCTGAATACATCTGCGAGACTTCCTGCCCCATCTTTGAGTGTATCCATCATACCCCCTTCACGCTCGCGCTCACTTGCAGTTCGAGAACCAGTTCCGTTTTCATCACCTGCCATCTTGTTTTGGTAGAACCACGCTCCACCCCCGACCAAAATGATAATGGCCATGACAGCGATAATAACTTTTTGTGACATATGAAAAATTACGGCAATAAACTTCCCTTTTAGTATAGCAGGCAGGTATTTGACAAGAATCACTTATGCAGGCAATTACCAAACTAACCGTGGAGTTTATAAAAAGCCTGCTATAATCTCGGCCATGCTTACCACCTTACATCGCCATTTTTTCTGGCCAATCATTGTCTCCTTACTCGCGTTTGCCGTTGTGTTCTACTACGGTGGATTTGCCGCCTTGGTGCTAGTCGCAATTTTGACCGTCCTTGAGGTTACCCTCTCGTTTGATAACGCCGTAGTGAACGCAAAAGTGCTCGCCCGAATGAGCCCGCTCTGGCAGAAGCGCTTCTTAACCTGGGGTATCCTCTTGGCGGTATTTGGTACCCGGTTTGTACTCCCAATCATCATCGTGAGTGTGGCCGTCTGGGCTTCACCAGTCTTTATTACCAAGCTCGCCTTTAGTGACCCTGCTGCCTACGGCCACCTCCTTGAAAGCGTGCACGGGTCTATTACCGCCTTTGGTGGTATGTTCCTCCTTATGGTGTCGCTCAAGTACTTCTTTGATAAGGCTAAGGATATTCACTGGATTGAAGTCGTCGAGCGCCACCTCGTGAAGTGGGGCCGTATCGAAGCAATCGAGATTGCGCTGGCCCTCGTGCTCCTTACCTCAATTTCATTTCTTACCCCGTACGATCAAGCGTCGGTCCTGGTAGCCGGCCTCGTTGGACTCATCCTCTTTATCTGCATGGAAGGGATTGCTGGGTCACTCTCAATTGAAAGCGAAGACGTTGCAGTTGGTGGCGCGACGCTCTTTATCTACCTCAACGTCCTCGACTCCGCCTTTTCGCTCGACGGCGTTGTTGGTGCCTTCGCGCTTTCAACCAACCTCCTCATCATCGTGACTGGTCTCGGTATTGGCGCCTACTTTGTGCGTGCACTTACGGTGTACTTTGTACAACAAAAAACCCTCACCGAACTTGTCTACCTCGAACATGGTGCCCACTGGGCAATCCTTGGCCTCGCAGGCGCAATGCTCGCAAACTTAGTAGTACACGTACCCGAGGTAATTACTGGGCTTGTCGGCCTCTGCTTTGTTATTCTGGCGTACATCTCATCTCGTCGCGCCAAGCACAACCAGTAGTTGCTCACTTCTACACCCCTATAAACCGCCAGCATTCTGCTGGCGGTTTTTGCGACAGCGGGTACTGCAGTAGATTACCTGCTCCCACTGCCCGCGAGACGACAAGCTCTTTCGGTTCGTAAATGGTCGTTTACACACCGGGCACATTTTTTGTTCTTTGAGCTTCATGTATACGTCACATTGTACGGTATAGAAATATGGATACAATAGTGCTCATGAAAACTCTCACCTCTATTGATATAGAGCAAATCATCCTTATGGCGTGGGGTGACACCATTCCGTTTGAAGCTATTTTCCGTGAATATGGTCTGACTGAAAACGCAGTACGAAAACTAATGCGAAAACACCAATCACCAAAAACGTATACTCGCTGGCGAGAACGTGTTGTTGCTCGACATGGCGCGAGTAGTAAACACGAACGCCTCACGACGAAGACCTCCGCTCGACAAAAGTACTAACTCCCCTTCTGGCACGCCTGCCAAAACTTGAAGAAGCTTTGGTGGTACCCCGTCACCTGCGGGTAGAGTTCCTCGGGTAGGTCTTTGGCTCCAGGAACACTCGGCATAGCAGGATGCGCTTTTGCGTACACCTCAGCTGCAGTAATACTGGGGAGTGTTTCTACATTACCGACAAAAACTTTGGCAGTAGGCACATGCACCTTAAGGAGCGTCATCATGTGTTCAAGCACTTTTGGCGAAACTGGAAATCGATCAAACACCCGTGGTTCAAGAATAAAAATGCGTTCACCCTCCTCCTCTTGCCGCCACAACGGGTCAATACTCCACGGGTGGTAGAGTAGTACTTTCTTGCCCGAGAGGTTTTCTATTCTGTCACTGGTAGGATACTCCATCACGTAGGAGAAGGGGGCATGTGCAGTAAGCGTATCCGGAATTGGCTTTGTGCCGATCTCTTCTCTTGGTATGTCGAGATAGGTCGCTGATTGCACCACTGAAGTACACCCATTGATGAGTTGCTGATCTGCCACGTATTGCTTTTGTACCGAGACTCCTGCTACCCACTGCCATGAGAGTGTATTGGAGGCTACGTCACCATCGAGCAAGTGATAGTAGAGCCATCGACTCATCTCGTACCAGTGTGCTTTCGCAACGTTACAGGCCAGCATTGCGGTCCACATACGGGCATGGTTATGCATATAGCCAGTTCTATAGAGTTCTTCAATAGCGGTATCAATTGCGACAATGCCGGTTTGTGCCGATGCGATTGCCGTAACTACTTCGTGATGCTGCCAGTCAGAACGCTGGTAACGTAACTCAGAAAATATACCCTCTCCTTTGCTGGTATACACTTTCTGAAAGTATTCCCGCCAGGCAAGTTCTTGGAGGAATTTCTCTGCTGCAACGGCAGTATGCTTTTCAAGTATCCGGTCACGAATGGCCGGCAAGCTAATCACTCCGCGGGTGATATAGGGCGAAAGGCGGGAGACTGTTCCATTAAGGTGGTTGCGGGTCGCGGCATACGCCTTGGGGTCAACGGCGTCAACGAGCGCAAGTATTTCGTGGTAGGTCAAATTTGGATTCATAGAATGGTTTCTAGTATACTCACCTCTATGAAAGAAGCGACTCTGATCTACCCCCACCAATTATTTATAGACTCCCCGGCCCTGGAAATAGGTCGGAGTGTCTACCTCGTTGAAGAGTCGCTTTTTATTACTGAGTTTCCGACCCACGCACAAAAACAGCTCCTCCATCGCCTTTCGCTCAAGGCCTACCAGGCTGAGCTTGAAGCCCTCGGCTTTACTGTTACCTATCTCAACGTGACAGACAATCCACACACCGAAACCGTGTTTCAAAGGTTGGCTGAGGATGGAGTAACTGAAGTACACATTGTTGATACAACCGACGACTGGCTTGAGCGCAGGATAGAGCTCTACACCCACCGACACGGCCTGACTCGAGTTACCTATGAGTCACCACTGTTCATACTCACGAAAGCTGACGCGATTCTCCGCTACCAGAAAAGCAAAAAGTTTATGGCGACATTCTACAAAAAGATGCGCCAAGATTTAGGGATTTTACTGGAGGAAGACGGCACGCCAGTTGGTGGCGCCTGGAGTTTTGATAGTGAAAACCGCCAAAAGCTCCCCAAGGAAATTACTCTTCCACCAGATATTACTTGGATTCAAAATGAAGAGGTAGATGAAGCGGTTACCTGGCAGGCTCGTCTCACCAGTGAAAGCTACGGACAAGCGAAGGTCTGGGTTCCGTATACCCGCACGGACGCGCAAAAATTCCTTGAGGAATTTTTGCGCGTCCGCTTCGCAGCCTTTGGTCCCTTTGAAGACGCTATCGACACCGAGCATGTCCGCCTCTTTCACTCCACCCTCTCTCCCCTTATTAACATTGGCCTTCTCACGCCACAGGAGGTTATTGAAGGTGCACTTTCTTATAGTAAAAAACGCGAGATTCCTCTTCCCTCCCTCGAAGGGTTCGTTCGGCAAATCATTGGTTGGCGAGAATTTATTCGTGCGAGCTACGAGGCAGATGGCCGCACTATGCGTCGCCAGAATTTCTTTTCGCATACGCGAAAACTGCCACAGTCGTTTTGGGAAGGAGCGACCGGTCTCCTACCGCTTGATACTGCCATTAAAAATGCGCTCACCCATGGCTACACTCATCACATCGAACGACTCATGGTTGTCGGCAACGCTATGCTCCTTGGTGAAATAGAACCAGACGAAGTCTACCGCTGGTTCATGGCTATGTACGTCGATGCCTACGACTGGGTCATGGTCCCCAACGTCTACGGTATGAGCCAGTTTGCTGACGGAGGAAGCTTTGCCACGAAGCCGTACATCAGCGGCAGCAGCTACCTAAAGAAGATGTCGAACTACCCAAAGGGTGACTGGGAGGCTACCTGGACCGCACTCTACTGGCACTTCATCAAGAAACACGAAACCGTCTTTCTCAGTAATCATCGCCTCGCGATGATGCCTCGCCTGTTTGCCAAAATGGACAACGAAAAACAGCAACACTACCTCAACGAAGCGGAAGCCTACTTGG
>CAYRMU010000023.1:0-13117 GCA_964425655.1 uncultured Candidatus Saccharibacteria bacterium
CCAGTACCCGTTTCATCGGTCATGATAGCAGCGAGCTCAGCTGAGGTGTCGATATCGGCAACAGTGAGAGAGCCAGAGGCACAGCTCTGCCACTCAAAGGTTGCTCCAGTGCTTTCGTAGGTGAGACAGAGTTCGTCAGACTGACCAGCGGTCTGCACATTGTTTGGACGAACGCTGTTTGATGATGACGCCAGGAAACCAAGAGTTGAGGTAGCCACCCACTCCACGCCAGAGCCAGTCGTTTTCAAAATGCGTCCATTCGTCCCGATACTGTTGAGGCGGTCATAGAGACCACCAGTGAGACGCATTGAGCCAGCCACGGTGAGTGCGTTTGATGAAGTTGATGTGGTACCAATTGCGAGCGAAGTGCCAACATCGATTCGTCGTGCTACGGAGATGTCCTGACCGAAAGCAGCACGACCGCCGACGTTTAAGTTGGCTGAGAATACACCCTGCATACTGCGGAAATTGTCCACGTAGAGGGAGCCGGTCTGAATTGTTGGAGCTTCAATTCCTCCCAGTTTAACAACGGCAAGTGCCTGTGTTCCTGTCTGCCCGCCAATGTAGGCATACTGACCCTCAATAGCCAGCTCGTAGACAGTGGACGCACCCAAGGAAACACGTCCCAACTCTAGAATCCGAGTACTTGAGGCAATGTCGTAGGCCACCAAAGCGCGGACAGTGTTGCCAAGTACGTAAAGTGTGTTATTGACAATTGCGAGATCGGATATAACTGACGTGCTATCAATCGAGGTCAACGGCACCGGATTAGCTACGTTCGTGGTCTGGTACGCATATATTTCTTTATTACCACCCACACTCGAAGCACCGAGGTACACCCTATCGGCAGTCACGGCGATAGATGCTGGTGAGGTTGTTGCAGACTCAGTTGAAAGGAGTGAAATTGCAGTTGGCGAAGCAACATTGTAGATACGCAACGCAGCAGTGGTACTCGCGAGCGCGAGGTAAAGCTTGTTCTGGTAAACAGCAAGATCGTTAACCAGTGCACCAGCATTGATAGTAGCCACCTTGATTGGGTTGGTTCGTGTCGTAATGTCAAAGACGTAGACAGACTCGGAAGCAGTATCAGTGGTAACGTAAATATAATTTCCGTCCGTTACTGCTTCACGCGAAACTTGCCCAACGCTAAAGGTACGAGCTGTGACCGGCACCGCTGGATTGGTGACATCGATAACTTCAGAGTTGTTTGTCGCACCACCATTGAATGCGTAGAGGTAATTACCAACCTTTACCACGTCGCCGGTGATAGGTCCGCCCTTCTCAAGCACGATGCGCGGGTCAGCTGGATTTGTAGCATCGACAATGTGCACGTCGGTTGATGGATTATTTGAGAGTGCGTACACAATTCCATCTTCGACGACATGACTTGAAAGACTATCCGCCAGAGCATCTTCTTGCCCCACAACGCGCATACCTCCTTCGGTTACCGCAATCGAACCACCTGACACGGTGAGGCGCTCAGTTGTGACGGCTGTCGTCGTACCAATCGCTACCCGACCGGTTTGTGGATTAACCATAAACGCAGGACGAGTTCCGGTAGCAACGCCAAACGTACCGGCAACGGAGAAGAGTTGGCCAGGAGTCGTAGTGCCAACACCAACACTTCCTGCACTAGTCACGTACACACCTTCATCCTGCCCGTCGCCTGTGAGCCAGTTAGAGCCGAGCGCGATGTTGGCAGCAGTACCAGACAACGTGAAGGTCGATGAGAGCGTGAGCGCCGCAGCATTCACGGTGCCAGTGAAGGTAGGAGATGCTGAGAATACTGCGCTGCCAGTTCCAGTTTCGTCGGTCAAAATTGCGAGAAGCTCTGCCGAAGTATCGAAGTCGGTTGTGCTCGCGTACAAGAGGTCGAGCGATGCAACATCAACCGAGAGCGTTGTACCAGTACGGGTGAGCCCGGTACCAGTCAAGTCAGTGAAGCGCTCGCCATTAACGACGAGGTTTGTGGTGGTAGCCGTGAGGGTGGTGAGTCGAGTGATGGTTGAAGAGCTATTACTTACAAGACCACCAGTGAACGTAAGGAGGGCTGACGCTGTGTCGGCCATGTCGGAACGGAGGAACGAAGTGGTAGCGATGCCAGCGAAGGTTTCTGCGTTCTGTGCTTCAAACGCTGCCGGTACTGCGCCGAGCACTTTGCGTGGCGTCATTTCGGCGTCAGCTTCGACCGTTACACCGAGGTAGAGAGTCTGATTGAAATCGACACCAGTGAGTGACGTAGAGCTACCGAGCATCACTGAGAAGAGACCACTCACAACGTTGACCGTCTGCGTTTCTGTCCACACAGCAGTTCCACCTGTGGCAGCGGTGTAGAGATTGAACTCAACGTCGTACGCACCATCAGCTACCGGAGAGGCTGTGTTGTCGAGGAGCTTTGCTTGGTAATTTATTTCAGGGTTGAAGGTAGTTTGTGCAACAGCAAAGAAAGCACCGGATAGGCTAAAAAGCACTACCAAAGCAGCTACGAAAAAAGAATTCAACTTTTTCGTTGAACAGAAATGCACGATAATTTTTGGTTTTTTTCCTCCAACTCCTGGTCTTCCAAGAGTTACTCAAATTATACCTTGCCACCTATAGATATTTTGGTGTTTTGTATCGTTTGTGTGTATAAGTCAGCTCAAAAAAACCGCTCTACAGAGCGGTTTTTTTGACATTCTAGCGACTGAGGAGTTGGTGCCGTAAATTTTTGGTAAATTGCACAATAAAGTGCAAATTATGGATGGAAGCGAGGTGTGGACCGAGGATTTCTCCAGCTCTAAAAAGGTGTGCGACGTACGCTTTTGAGTAGGTTTGTGCAACATATCCCGACGACAATGGGTCGAGCTTTTCGTGGTCATTTTTAAACTTTTCGTTGCGTAAATTGAGCTTCGCTACCTCTGGGTAGGTAAAGGTACCACACGGGGTGGTAACCATTTTGCCGGTATGCGCGTAAATGGTACCCGTGCGTCCGATACGGGTAGCAGCCACGCAGTCGAACGTATCACACCCCTGGAGCACACCCTGCACAATGTCTTCAGGTTCGCCAATGCCAAGCAAGTGGCGCGGCATTTCGTTAGGAAGAATTTCGTTCACCACCTTGAGTGACTCACCGAGGTCTTCTTTCGAGAACGATCCACCAATCGCGAATCCGTCAAAATCCATTGCCGACAAGATCCGTGAACTCTCCTGGCGCAGATCAAGGTAGCGACCACCCTGCACCACACCGTAGAGACCTTGCTTCTTTAAGGCCTCGTAATTTTGTTTGTGTGCCATGATGCTCCGCTTGGCCCAGCGGTGGGTTCTATCCATCGCTTCTTTTTGGTACTCGTAATCAGCGGTCGGACTCGTGCACTCATCAAACGCAATGATGATGTCGGCACCTATGGCGTGCTGAATATCGATAGAACGCTCCGCCGTAAAACGGTGCATAGAGCCATCAAGGTGCGAGGTGAAGGTGACACCCTCTTCGTCAATAATGCAGAGTTTACCGTGGTCTTCGGCAAACTTTTGACTGTAGACATTGAGTCCGGCTTTCGTCGGCAAATCAGTTTCACCATCTACCTCACCCTTGGCAAACTTAGTTACCCCCTTACCAAACGCTGCACCGAGACTAAATACTTGGAACCCACCTGAATCGGTCATCGTTGGCATCTGCCAATTAGCAAAATTGTGGAGCCCTCCGGCCGCCTTAATAGTCTCGTGCCCGGGCTGGAGAAAGAGGTGGTAGGTGTTTGCCAGCGTCACTTCGTTACCCACGTACTGCGTTAAGTCTTCAGGCATCAAGCTTTTTACACTTGCTTTCGTACCCACGACGACAAAGGCCGGCGTGTTAATTTTTCCATGCGGAGTATCAATAACACCAGCCCGGGCAAGTGTCCCGGGCTTTTGGTGTTCAATGGTAAATGTAACTGGCTTACCACCCATGCTAGATAACTTCAAGTAGCTCTATCACGAATATCAGCGTTGAGTTTGGCGGAATCGGACCTACGGCTTGATTTCCGTAGCCAAATTGTGGCGGCACAACGATAGTGCGCTCACCACCAACCCGCATACCAACTAAGCCTTCTTCCCAACCGGCAATAACCTGTCCGGCACCAAGATCAAACTCAAATGGTGTACCCCGTTTCTTAGAGCTGTCAAACTCTTGTCCGTTTTCAAGACGACCAACATAGTGCACACGCACGGTTTTCCCGGGCACCGCTTCTTCCCCTCCACCGAGCTTCACGTCATCAACCACAATTTTTTGCATAGTATCTGTTCCGTTAAATGATTCAACTAAGGCACCGGCGAGTAACTTCTGATCCTGCGCTTCCCCGTCATCAACCACCACGACCGCAGCTGCTTGGGTGTCTGTAGGTGGCACGACTGCTGCCAACTCGGCACTATCAAGGTTTAAGAAAAACAGAGCAATTGCCATCATAGCAACACTGAGCGCAATTCCGATGGCTTCAAATTTGGTAATCATAAAATCAAAATGTTATCAGGCTATACTAGAGGATTATTGCGAATTTGCAACCTTTGTGGAGGAACTGACAATGAAGCCGGCAGTGATGGTGTCGCGGTACTCTGGGTCGCTTTTATCGGCTAGTGTGGCTAAAAATATGGCTTTTTCGGCATCAGTCATGAACCGAGGTTGGCTACGGCTATCGAGCGAGGTGATGGGTTGCAACTCAAAACGAAGCGCTTCGGGTGAAGGAGTTAGGCGAAGGAGGAGGCCCACTTGTACGTCGAGACTGAAGTACTGATCAAAAATAAAATTGCCGAGTGAGTAGAAAACAGGAACGCCCTCTATGTACCCAATGTCCTGGACTACGTGCGGGTGGTGACCGATGATTGCATCAAAGCCAAGTGCGACGAGCTCCGTTGCCAAGTGCTCGGTGGTAGCGCGGTGTCGCCCGATGTACTCACTCCCCCAGTGAACGTACGCAATCTGGTAGGTGGTGGAGGCATACGCCTCCATAAGCCTCGCTAGTGCTGCCAGGTCGGGCGTCTCATCGACAGCATAGAGAGCAAACACCGCCACAGTCGTGTCGTTGGTATGGAGCAGCGACACTGTGCTGCTACCGATAGTAGTCCCGCCAAAAGGCGTAAGTCCAGCCTCCCGGAGTGCTACCAGTGATTCCTCGTAGCCCTTCTCACCCGCATCGAAACTATGATTATTAGCCAGACCCACGTGTGTTACGCCAAAGCGTTGGAGCGCGCCGAGGTGCGCTGCATCAACCGAGAAGCGGAACGTGAGGTCAGGTGTGTGTATGTGGCGCTTTGGAACCGAGGCTTCGAAATTGGCGACGAACCAATCGGTACTGCTCGCATAGGAAGGAAGCCTGGCATACACAAAGCTCGAACCGTACGCATCGAGCATGGTCTCAACGCGTCTGGCAAGCATGAGGTCTCCAGAAAACGTAATAGCCGATCGTCCGCTTGGCGGAGGGGGCACTGCGTTGACAGTCACCTGGTTGGGCTCACCGTAGGAAAGTGTAAACGTTGGAATTTGTGAAAAAGTACCCGTCGATGTGGCGGCTAGAAAAATGATGCACAGCGTAATAATTCGAAGCATGCGCTACCGAAGGGTTTGATGAAACATCCCCATTTCAAGATGCCACATAGCAGCCAAGACAAACATAAGCGAGAGGGCCAGAGAAACAACAGCCACGGTCATCATTTGCTTTGAGGTCATGCCCCGCTCTACGCGGCGCTCTCCGGAGGGCATATCGCTCGGCATAACGTTCATCTCAATTCCGAGAAGCGCCGATACTGTTTCAGGATGCATACGTTCATCACTACGAAAAACCTTATGCATAGAATCTACGTGCGTCTGGTGGGTTACTTTGTTTTCCCGGAGGACTAGCACTGCTGCCTCGATGTCGTCTTTGTGCCAGCGCGCACTCAAAAGGACTGACTTGATTTCGTCATCCGAAGCCTCGGTGGTAACACCATTGAGCGATAGCAACTTCTCTACCTGATCACGCTGGAACATACCTACGAACGTTGCTTAGCGGCGCGCTTACGACTAAATCCAGTATCGCTCCCCTGCAGGTGCGACGCGTAGAGCTCGAGCAAGACTTTCATGAGACTCACAATAACCGGACCAACGATAAAGCCTATTGGCCCAAAGACTGCCATACCACCAAGCACTGCCAGCAATATAATAAACGGATGGAGCGCATTACCGCGACTCATGAGGTACGGACCGAGGAGGTTATCTATGAGGCCGACTGCCAGCACTCCCCAGACTGCTAACCCAACGGCAGCGGTATACGCCTCAGTTGTTATCAAGAAAATGACAGCCGGTATGAAGATAATGGACGTCCCCACTCCAGGAATCAAGGCTCCGACTGCTGCTAAGGTACCCCAGAGTACAGCCCGCTCGAATCCAAACAGCCATAAACCGAAACCAGTCAGGGTCCCTTGTATGAGTGCCACAGCGAGCGTGCCCGTAGCGACTGAACGCACGGCAACTGCTAAGCGATGGAGAATGAGTTCGTCCTGCGTCTGCGGGAGCGGACTAATGGCGATAAGCTGACGTGTGAAGTGGCGACCATCGCGAAATAAGTAAAACGAGCCAATCATCGCTATGAAGAAAAGGAAAATGGTAGAGGCGGTGCTGGCGAAGATGGTCCCCACATGCTCGGCGAGCCAACCAGCACCCTGCTTTGCGTACTCGGCGGCATTCAGTTCAATACCAGGCAGGTACTGCTGGAGTGAATTCTCGACTTTAATGACGTTCTGCTCAAACCCTCCTGCTCGCGCATTGCCTTGGCTATACACCGATAGTGCCTCATTGACGAGCGACGAGGCTAAAAAGAAGAGCGGGACAAACACAATTGCTATTACCGCAACGGTTGTGGTGAGCGCAGCGAGCGTTTCATTTTTACGTGGTGTGTACTTGAGTATGCGCGTATAGAGCGGGTAACAGATAGTCACAATAATGGCTGACAGCGCGAGCGCTGATACAAACGGCTGGAGCATTTCCCAGACTAAGTACGCCACAATGGCCATGAAGCCGAAAAAGAACACGTACTCGACAATGCGGTTCATCAACATAGTACCCGTATTGTAGCAACTGATTGCGCGAAATGAAAACAACAAAGTCCGGACAAGTGTCCGGACAGCAGTGAACCCATTGGAGCAAAACTAGATGCACTACATGCTGAAACGGCCACGAAGGCGCATCGCTTCAACAATTCGCTCTACTCCGAGGTAGTACGCAGCTTCACGGAGCGAGAGATGCTTCGCTTCGGCTAAGTTTGCCACATCGGTAAAGGCACTCGTCATGAGTCGCTCAAGCTTCTCGGCTACCTCACGCTCGGTCCAGTAGTACTGCGCGCGATTCTGCACCCATTCAAAGTACGAAACGGTAACCCCACCCGCGTTTGCGAGTACATCAGGAATGATGGTCACACCGCGGCTGTAGAGTATCTGGTCGGCTGATGGCGTCACTGGATTATTGGCCAATTCAACGATGATGGTGGCGGTTATTGTGGCTGCTGTCGCTTCAGTGATTGCGTTATCGAGCGCAGCCGGAACAATGATGTCTGACGGCACAGTGAAAATTGCATCAGCCGGCAGGGCGACCTGCGTGGCGTCGGCCGCCGCAATGACGCTTCCACTCTCCTGCTTCACTGCTTCAACCTGGTACGGATCAAGACCACCTTCAGCGTAGAGCGTGCCCTGACTATCAGAGACCGCGACTATGAGGTACCCAGCGTCGTGGAGTAGCTTCGCCATCACGGCACCGGCGTTACCAAACCCCTGAATAGCAACCCGTTGAGACGCCACCGCAATACCAGCACGGGCGAGGTACTGAGAAAGCACCATGGCTCCACCTTCAGCAGTAGCGGTTGCCCGCCCGAGCGAGCCGCCGAGTGCGATTGGCTTGCCGGTAATCATGCCCGGCTCATGGTGGCCGACCACGGCTTCATACGCATCGAGCATAGCGGCCATTAGTCCCGCATCTGTGGCTACGTCAGGTGCTGGAATGTCTTTGTCGACACCGAGGTACGGTGCAAATTCAGTGGCGTACGCACGCGCTATAGCAACGGCATCTTCTCTCGTGAACTGCTTTGGATCAAAAGCCACTCCACCCTTAGCCCCACCAAGCGGTAGGTTAACGACCGCGCACTTAACAGCCATTGCCGCAGCCAGCGCAGTCACCTCATGGAGATCGGCTGCACTATGGAAACGTATACCTCCCTTGAATGGTCCGCGGGCGTCATTGAACTGCACTCGGTACGCAGGAAGTGTTACTGCACCCTTCGAGGTTTGCACAGCAAGTGTCGCTTCGTGTCTCTGTTGCGGCTGCATGAGTTGCGCCAGTTCGGCTTCGGGTATGTTGAGCGTAGCAGCGGCTTTGGTGAGGTGTGACTGAATTTGTTCAAAAGGATTCATACAGACATTTATGCGTAATTACTGAAGTAAGGCGTCAAGCTCGGCAGCGATGAGTTCGTAGGTCACCACACCACGGTAGTGCCACACGATATCACCCGCTGCGTTAAAGATAATAGTTTCAGGCATCGCGTAGCCTCCGACTGATTGGTAGAACGCGTCAGTTTCATCAATCGCAAAGATGACGTTTGGTACCGCGGGTATACTCCCAATATACGCTGCAGCCCGCTCTTTTTGTTCTTTTCGATTAACACCGATAGCTACGACACTGCGATCACCGTACGTAGCGGCAATGGTGTTGAGGATTGGTAGTTCGGTAGCAGCGAAAGGGCTCCAACTGGCCCAGACGTTGACAACCCGCACGCTCCCGCGGTACTCGGTAAAACTAAATGGCTCGCCAGTCAGTGTCGTGTACGGAGTGAGCTCACTCTCTGCCAGCAATTCAGACGCTGCCTTCCCCACCTCATCGCGCACGGCGCTGTAGCGAATGTACCAAGTCACCAAGCCTGCGATAACGAGCAGTACCACAAGTATAAGAAGGGCGCGCTTTCCCGACGGTTCACGGAGCTTTGAGGCTATCATGCAGTAATCATACTATACCGACCGACACCTGCATAAATGACCATGTTTACACTAAAAAAACCGCCATGATTGGCGGCTTTTTGTCGGCTAACCTTTGATGAATAACTCAAAGTCA
The DNA here is from genome assembly GCA_964425655.1 of uncultured Candidatus Saccharibacteria bacterium. Taxonomy (GTDB): domain Bacteria; phylum Patescibacteriota; class Minisyncoccia; order Phycocordibacterales; family UBA918; genus OLB19. Next base: position 9,083 of record CAYRMU010000023.1, read on the forward strand.
TCTGGTGTCTCGCCGGGTTCTGCTGGTATGAGATTGAGCGGGATTGAGCGACCCATGAATACTGCAGAAAAGGCAGCTTCTGCTGATGCTGCAGCAGTCACCGAGAAGCGCTGCACGGTGACTACCTGGGCGCAAAACTCAGCAGTGTTAATGACATTGAAGTCGACAGTAACTTGCTCGGGGTACGACTCTGCCACCGTAGCCCGCGCTTCAAGTAGGTCACACGGGGTTGGCAACTCAACTTCACCGACGAGCGTATGCACACCATCGATGTAGAAGTGCTTTGCATCAATCCGCGTTACCTGTGGGTAGGGTACCGGAACCGGAGGTGCGGGTACCACTGCGGCAGCCTCTCTGGCTAGCTCTTGCTTCTTAATGATAGCGAACGTAAACATCCCTCCCACGATAAGTACGAAGAGTACGATCGACATGACAATGGCACGTTGACTCATGATGTGTTGACCTAAGCTAATAGACAGTTCAAGTATACCACCTACTCAGAAGTGGCGATATCGTTACCGATAAATACGGTGATACCTGGCGTTGATACACTTGGGTCGGTAAAGGCAGAAAGCGGCGCGTCATCGAGTGCCTCGCTCAAGCGCTTCGCCTCATCAGCTACCCTCGGATCAAACACAATAACGGTATTCGCTCGCTCATCTTCCATTTCTGCAGTAAGGGTATCGACGCGGTACCCGAGCTCAGTCAAGGTATCTGCCACCACACCTCCCTGCCCTGGTGTATCACTGGCATTCACGACCGCCAAGGTAAATCCTTGTGCATCGTCGGTCGGAGTGGCTTGTGGAGCCTGTGTCTCTGACACAGCATCACGGATTATTTCTTCTGAAGAGAGAGTGACGGGTTCGTTACCAGCATCGACGGTAACTTCGTAGTCACGCTGCGCTGTTGTAACCGAAGCAATGTACCACCACAACACAGCAAACATAACGATGAACCCAGCCGCACTCAAGAAGAATCGCGGGTAACTCTCAATAAAGCGGATTAGTACTCGAGCCACATCGAGTGCAGCATGCACGCCACGCAGCCGCGCCTTGAGGTCGGTAAAGCCGGCGCGCACCGGTGCATTAATAGCAACCACCGGCTCTTCTTTAGATTGCGTAGCAACGGAAGTGCGCTCTATACGTACGTCGCCCTTCCCGAGCACGTAGCGTGGGCGTGCGCCGCGGTCGGGCGAGTCGGGGTCGATGCCCGACATGCGGAGCATATAGCGCACGTACGCCCGAACCGACCGGGTAATGAGCCAACCACCGAGCAGGAGCCCAATGAGTACCATGAGTACTGGTTTAATCGGAATGACCCAGAAGCCAACTGCACGCGTCACAAACTTTTGCTCCTCCTGTCCGTAGCCGAGTGTGAGCTCAGCGCGGTAGCGACCGATATCGACAAGCGACGCTTCACCGCGCCAGGTGAATTCGAATTGGCGCGTACTTTCAGGCAGCACGTTGCCAAAATTTGTTTCGTGGTTGATTGGGATAACCCCTCGCTCCTTGCCCCACATATTGAAAATGCGAATCTCGCCGCGTGGTAAGAGGTGCACGTTACCCTTATTTTCAAAGCGCACCTCGAAGTCCATAGTCGGACTACCCGCAAACCAGCTCCCGCTTCGGAACGTACGTACCTCTCCACGCTCAACGACATCTCCAGCAATACGCACGAAGAAGAGCGACGTGATAATCTGAGACGTTTTAATTTCTACCGTCCCCTTCTCTACCGGCGGCCGGGTGCCAATCATGATAGCGGCGTAGTGGCCACCCGGCGGAGCATCCTGGGGTACAGAGATGGTGACCGGTACCGTGATACTACTTTCTTGTGGAATCACAAACGGCTCTGGCGACACATCCATCCACTCTGCCAGCGTCCGCCCACCATCAGTTTCATCAATCGGTAAAAAGGCTCCGTGACCGCGTTCGCCCTGCGGGATAAAGTTCACGGGTGTGGCATATACGGTGAGATCGTACGGGTTGTTATTAACCACTTTTACCCCACTACTCCACGCCTGACCCGGCATCGCTGCCATGTCGAAAATAGTCGGCGTGATACTGAAGGAGAGACCCTGCGCAGATACCGAAAAAACAGGCACAAGGAGTGCTATGGCGAGAAGGAAGGTTGTCCGAACGGAGGAGCGCATAGTTTATTCTGGGGAGCGAGCACGCTTGAGGTCGATGTCGTGATCTTTGGTATCGGAGACACTATCGCGCACGTAGAGCGCTACAGGCTCTGCTCCGTGATCATCTTCATCGATGTCGAACTTCCGGTGGAAGTACAAAGTAATGAGAACTGCTACAACCAAGACAACAAGGAAAATGATAATGAGCTGCACGAGCGGAGTGACATAGAAGTACGCGGTGTCTGTCACACTATCAGTCATGTGTTCGCCGTACTCAACCGAGACGTATACCTTGTACTTACCAATACCGAGCGTATCAGGAATTGCCACCGTAAACGGTGCACTCGCGTCTTTGAGTACCGCTGCCCCTTCGGTATTAAGCGGGGCAGCTGCCACTTCCTCGCCACGCGTATTGTAGAAGATAGCTTCACCACTATGGACCACATCGACACCCCCAGGGTTATTGAGTATGTAGGAAATTTCACCAGTCCCTTTACCGGTAACAAACCGGTCAACAGAAAAGCCCTCAAGGCGAACAAACTGATCTTGCTTTTTATCGACGACGAGGTTCACGAGAGTCCCCTCAGCCTGACCAGACATGACCGCCTTGGTTGCTTCTGGGCTGTTACTCGCTTCAGCAAAACCAATGTAGACACTGTACTCACCAGGTGCTGTATTGGGATTCATTCGAATTGTAAATGGCACCTGTTTTGTTTCGCCTGGGGCGAGCTCCATGCGGGCACGACTAATTTCTATCCAGCTGGTTGGTGAAGTGGTTCTATCAACCATTGATGGCTCTATAAATGACTCCACGACACCACTCCCGTCTACCGCCACCTCGTTGACGGAGGCATAGAGTCGTATCTGCTGGCCGCTTGTATTCGTGAGTGTGATTTCTTCAGTGATGATGTCGCGCTTCTCTACGTTGAGATTAAACGCCATTGGCACCACCGAGTGGGCCGAGGCCAGCACCACGTACGGTGTAAGGGCAAGCACTACACCAAGAACGAGGAGCGCGACGCCTGCATACGGAGTAAAGAATCGAGCGAACATATACATAACTAATAGACAGGGGTAATAATGTAGGTCAAAGCTGCTGCATAGTCACCAGCCGGCTGCAGCTCGCGGACCTGTAATTTGTATACAATATCATGAACCTCAGCCCCAGGCACACTGGAGTATACAACCTCGGCCGGCGACGTCGTGAGTGCCGCAAAGCTGTCGTCTGGTGCAAATCGACTTGACGGACCCTCAAGGACGTCGTCGCTGGTGTGGTACCCGAAGCAGGCCGTCGCCAAAAGTGCACACCCAGAAGACCAGCTGAGTGGTGCGGCATTGGTGCCGGTAACTGGCGCCAGGGTGTTTCCGTAGGTATCGGTCATGTCCTGATCGGTAAAGGTCAGTACCTGGAAACCTTCGGTTGCGTTGGTGGATAAGGCGAGGCGCTGGATAGCCACGTACTCAGTGTTAACAGGCACATCGCCAAAGGTGATAGCTGTTGGTGTGGTCGCCACATCACTCGTGTGACCATCAACCGTTACCCCAGCCGAGACACCAGTAGACGTCGCACTCAGTGTCGAGGAAGCCGCGAGCAAACTCGGGTACGTTGTACTGGCGGGCACATACTCGGCATCGTTTATGTTGTAAAAGCGGAAGTAGTATACGGCGTTAACACGCGCACCGGCGTGCTGCAGCGTGAACTCAAACTCACTGGTGGTGTACGTTGCGTGATCGAACGTAGCGCTTGTCGTACTAACTCCTTCGTTGTACGTACCACACCCAGCCGGACAGGTATCAGCATCGCTCAAGACCGTAGCAGCAATGACCCCGTTATCAGTCCCGGCACCATTGGCGTAGCACCAGAGTGAGTTCTCAAGACAGGTTGTTGTCGACACAACATCTGTCGC